>JAISML010000081.1 GCA_031276775.1 Eubacteriales Family XIII. Incertae Sedis bacterium
ATCTCTTTTTCCAAGCCGATCAGCTCGGCTTCCGTAGCCTTGATGGAAGCCTCGATGCCCCGAATTTTGGTTTGAATCCCCTGCTCGGTCTTCTTCGCCTGCTCATACGCTTTCTTGGCCTGCCGGCTTTCGGATTGCGCCTGATCGTATTCGTCCCGGAGGTCGCCCAAACTCTTTTCCGCATAGACCTGCGACGGCGCCGCGCACACAAGCGCGATGCACATGATCGCCGTCATCGACAGACAAAGCAATTGTTTCAACATACCCGACTCCCCTCATTGCATCGTTTGATTCGCGGCGTCGCTGCCGCTTCGCCGCATCCTTTGCCACGCTATCTGTCCAAGAACCGCCGCATGGATATGATACTGCCGCACGCCCCGATGCTTACGCCCAAGGCGAGGAAGATCACCGCAAGATTGACAAGCAGATGTTCCTCCGGCACAAAGCCCACAGACAGAATCAACACCGCGTTCACCCCGAAATTGCTTACGATATAATGATATATTCCCGCGATCAAAGCGCCCGATATGAGCGCGGCCGCCACGCCGATGACGATCCCCTCCATCAAAAACGGGCCCCTGATAAACCAGTTGGTGGCGCCGACGTATTTCATGATCGTGATCTCCTTTTCACGCGCCAGCACCGTCAATTTCACCGTGTTGGAAACAACGACGACGGAGATGATGAGCAACACGGAGATCAGGATCAGGGCGCCCATCCGGATAAAGCCCGTGATCTTGATCAACTTGTTCACGGTGTCACGCGCGTAGCTGATCTTGTCGATCCCTTCCATTTGCTCCGCCTGCGGAATCAATGCGTCCGCCGCCGCCAACGTCTCGGTCTCCACGATGATGGAATTGGGTACGGGATTGGCGCTGAGTCGATCCAACAGATCGGCATTGTCCCCCCAATTGGTCTTCCATCTCTCCAAATTCTCATCTTTTGTTCGGAACACAACGCTCCTGACGCCTTCCATGCCGCGAAACCGATCCATCATCGCCTCGGCGTCTGCCCGATCGGCGCTGTCCAAGAGATTCACCTCGACCGTATTGAAATTCTCCTGCACACTTTCCGACAGATTGCTGATGTTGACCAACAGGACGAAGAACAGACCCAAGATCAACAGGATCGCGGTAATCGAAAACAGGGATGCGAACGTCATGGTCACATTCCTCCCGATTTGGCGCAGCGCCTGTCTGATCGCAAGCATGAATC
The DNA here is from genome assembly GCA_031276775.1 of Eubacteriales Family XIII. Incertae Sedis bacterium. Taxonomy (GTDB): domain Bacteria; phylum Bacillota; class Clostridia; order Peptostreptococcales; family Anaerovoracaceae; genus JAISGB01. The sequence continues at coordinate 1,216 of JAISML010000081.1, forward strand.
GGGAATTCATATTTTGAACAGCTCCTCACTTCCGCCTGCATCGATCGGGTCGTCTTCGGGATGGTACATGCCCACCTGCTCGTCGCGCACCAAACGGCCGTCCCTGATGGCAATCACCCGTTTGCCCATGGAATTGACGATCTCCTTGGAATGCGTCACCATCAATACCGTGGTGCCGCGCTTGTTGATCTGATCCAAGAGCCGCATGATCTCCCAACCCGTTTCCGGATCCAAATTGCCCGTCGGCTCATCGGCGATCAGAACCGCAGGATTGTTTACGATGGCTCTTGCCAACGCAACGCGCTGCTGTTCACCGATGGAAATCTGCGCGGGATACTTGTCGGCTTCGGCGCTGACGCCTACGAGTTCCAATATCTGCGGCACCTGCCGTTTGACCGCCCGTCGCGGCATCTGTATGATCTCCATCGCGAAAGCGACATTTTCAAACACGGTCTTCTTGGGCAACAGGCTGAAATCCTGAAATACGATGCCCATGCTCCTCCGATGTTTTGGAATGTCGATGCTTTGAAGTCTGGTCACGTCGCGGTCATTGAAAAAAATCTCGCCCGCGTCGGGTTCCAAAAGTTTGAGCAACAGCTTCACAAAGGTCGATTTCCCGGCGCCGCTCGGTCCCACAAGAAATACAAATTCCCCTTTCTCTATCCGAATGCTCACATCCTCGACGCCGATGTTGCCGCCGTATTTTTTTGTCACATTTCTATATTCAATCATTGCCATTCCATACGATTGCACATTGCCGCAATACGGTAGCCCGAACGGAAACAGTTACAATCTATTATAGCGTACTCCCATGCGAATATCAAACCGCACCGATTAAAAGTGTATTACAGAATGGTGGAGAAATTGTGAAAAACGCATATTTTCCCAAACAAATCCGATAGTTGCCGGGATATTTCCGGCGCCGACCACACCGTGCGGCAATTGTACTCGGCCGCGTAGATGTCCGCGGGGGCAAAATACGGAAGCTCAAAAGCGCCGCGCACTTTCAGGAAATTTTTTACCTCCCGGCGGTTCACACCCGGATTGCACTTGTTGATGATGTAGACGATGTCGCCGCCCGCGGCCTCGTAATCTTTGAACAACTCCAGTTTTTCGCGATCGGCCATCATGGAGGACGGCAACGGATCGACGATTGCGCACACCCGATCCATATCCTCCAAAATCTTGCGCAGCTCGCCGATCCGATCCCGGTCCCGTACAAGGGACAGGCCGAACGTGCCTTTGATGTCGCAGATCACGGCATTGCCCGCAGCGTTGTCGATGAGCCTGACAAAATCAACGACTTCAAACCGCTCAAATTCCTCGCCGGGTACGCGCAGCATCCAATTGACGCCGCCGTCGAAATTGGCAAGTCCCCTGACGGACTTGCCCTGAGACAGCAAACGGTAACAGGAAATGTATTCGCGCCCCTCGAAATGTTTGTCCATGCCGATGCGATCGTAATCGAAACCGCAGGCCGGGCGGTTCGCGTCGTTGATCTCGACGACGGCGGCGGCGCAGACACCGGGCGCGCACCGTTTCCCGGGAAACGTCCGGGGCGCGACGCGCCCGCAATCATATCCCCGCGCTTCGCGCTCATCCGCCTCATAACGCCGGGTCATTTGCAGACCCGCCAAATACTCAGCGAAAGCGAAAGCCAGCATCGTGGCGCCCGCGCCGCCGCTCAAACCGACAAACGCATATTTCACTTTTTCGTGCGCTTCGGCCGCAACGGCATCACGCCGTCCGCGCGATAACCGCCTGTCGATCTTCGGCCGCGGACACCGCTTTTGCCCGGTAAAGCTCGTCACAGAATCGTTCATCATTTACATATTATAACTCTAAAGTTAAATATTGTCAATCTGTCCCGATCCTGCGGATCATGCCGTTTGACGCTTCAGCCCCCGGGCGCAAGTTCCACGGGATCGCCGAGATAGGTCGGTTGCGCATCGAACAGAACAAAGAAAAAATCCTTGGTTCTGGCGATCGCCTCCCGCACATCCCGGTAGAACTGCCCTTCCGTCTGCGCGGGCGCGGCGATGCCGTACACGTCCACGCCCAACCGATCCGCGATGTAGAGCGCCCGGTACAAATGGTATTCCTGCGTCACAACCACGGCGCTTTTCGCATGGAACACGTCCCGCAAACGATACATGCTCTCATAAGTCGAGAAACCCGCGTAATCCAAGATGATCGCATTTTCCCCGACGCCGTAGTCGATCCCGTTTTCAAGCGCGTATGCGCGCATGGCCATCACTTCGTTGTATTCGTTGGTGCCGTTGTCGCCCGAAAACAGCAGAACCTCCGCCGCGCCGGCCGCATACGCCTCCATGGCGGCATCGATCCTTTTTGCGAGAATGGGACTGGGTTTTCCACCGCGCAGGGAAGCGCCGAGCACTTCCACGCATTGGGGCGGATTGTCGCCCAAACTCAAATACGCCGCTTGGTCAACGTCCACGATCTTATCCTTGACGGCGTGAATCATGTAGATATTCGTGGCGATGACAATGAGGATCGCCGCGAAGCCCAAACCGGCGCAGATGCCCAAAACGGTGGCGATCCATCTCCGCACCCTGTTCTTTTTATGTGAAACGTTCAAATTTTTGCTCTCTGTATTTCCATTCCCCCGCTTCTTTGGCGCGGGCGCACTGCGTTAACCGATATATGTTCATTGTACCGGTTCGCGGGGAAAAGCGGTATTAAAAATTTATTACCGCCGCCATTGCGGCGCTTTCCTGATTTCAGGAAAAACAGCGGGGATCCGCTCTTCCGGCGCCGGCAAATCGCAGGCAGGCAAAACTTCTTTGTTTTACAATTTCCTTTTTCGGGATTATACTATGCACAGATGCGCGCGGAGCCGCAAAGGGACGGCCGCGCATTTGCGTCCGCACCACACAGGGCCCCCTGCCTGCGGAAGCGCGCGGCGCAAGGACGCCCAACATGGGTGATGATACGGGAGAAAGGCGGAATGACAAAGATACTGGTTGTGGAAGATGAAGCGAATATCAGGGAGCTGATCACGTACAACCTCGCCACGGAAGGATATGAGTTGATCACCGCCGAAGACGGCAAAGAAGGCATCGTTGCGGCGCAAACGGACAGACCCGATCTGATTCTCTTGGATCTCATGCTGCCGTCCATCGACGGTTACGGGGTGATCCGCGCCCTGCGAAATGCGGGAAACCCGGTGCCCGTCATCATGTTGACCGCCAAAAATGACGAGGTGGACAAGGTACTGGGGCTGGAATTCGGCGCGGACGATTACATGACAAAGCCCTTTGGGGTGCGGGAACTCAAGGCGCGCATCCGAGCCGTGCTGAGGCGTTACGGGAACGGAGCCGCCACACAGGCCGACGCGCCGCAACCGGAGCACAAACCGAACGACCGCGCAGTGTCCGACCCCGATGCTGCCGTACGCGGGACGCGCGGCGAAACGATCGACGACGGCAAAGCGGACGGCGACGCGGCAGAGGATCCGGAAACCGGAAACACGTCGAAAGTCCGGGACGCGGAACGCGCGGAATCGACGGACAAACAAACCGAAACGCGTACGGCGCCGCATGAAACCGTATTGGATATCGGCGATCTGCGCATCGACATCCCCGGTCACGAGGTGACGGTGGCGGGAACCCCCGTCACGCTCACCTTGAAGGAATTTGAGCTTCTGCGGGCATTGGCGGAGAACCGAGGCATCGTTTTGACAAGGGATCGTCTGCTCGACAAAATATGGGGTTACGATTACGCCGGGGAAACCCGCACCGTGGATGTGCACGTGCGATATCTGCGGCGCAAATTGGGCGGAGGCGAAGATGCTTACATCATGACCGTTCGGGGCGTCGGGTACAAGATGAGATGACGACGGGCGCAGCCCAATCGTTGTCCGTGTTTTCAAACGTTCGGCGGTACAATGAGCGGTACAATGAAAGGATCGGGATCGGCGGCGACCGTCGAAATCGGAAAGAGACATGCGCAAACGGATACTGTTCTATTCCATATCGATTATTCTAATCAGCGTACTTGTTACTGCTTTTGTTTCCGTGTTTTTCAGCATCGCGGCCTATCTGAACGAAAAAGAGGATTCGCTGTACGCATACAGCCGGCTTATCAGCCAAAGCGTCAGCGATGATTTCGCCGACGGAACGGAGCATTCCATGTACGCATACGCCGCCGCGTTTTCCGAGGAAAGC
>JAISML010000178.1 GCA_031276775.1 Eubacteriales Family XIII. Incertae Sedis bacterium
TGGATGGAGTAGATGGCGCCGTTGTCGCCCGGCGTGTCCGGATTCATGTCGTCTATCACCTCACCCGGATCGGACGACAGAGCCCAACCCATGAACGTACATGGTACGTCTTCTTTCACCCGGACGGTCGGAACGGCTGTACCCTGTTCGCGCAGGGAAGAGCCGCCTGGCGTCGCGTACGTGATCCGCGAACCGCCGCCGTCCACCGTCCCGAAGATTCCCGCGTCAAAGACGACCGGGAAATATTGGATCCACACTCCCCACAGCTCAATTTCGATTCGGGGATCGCCCGAATCGGGCGCGGTCAATTCCGTGCCGCCGGCGTACGTCACTTCGCCCGCATCCGCCAGTTCCTTCTCGGTCGCCCAACCCGCGAAGCGATAGGATTCGGGCTCCGGCGTCGGGCTGTAGGCGCCGTATCCGATGAGCGGGAACGTATTGCCCTGCAATACATATTGCCTGATGTCGCCGGGATCCGCGATCGGATTGCCCGCGCCGTCCTGCGCGCCGGCGGGATAGTTGATGTGGTACGCGTAAACCGCGACCTTGTCGACGACGTCATAATGCGCCGTCAACAGGATATCGCCCGTGACTTGCATCGTTTCGCCCGGGTAATGCACACACCCGCTTTGATCCATCCATCCGATGAAATCCGAGTCCTGCGGCGCGACAAGATCCCCTGCGTCCGGCGCTGCGCCGGAAGGCGCGAGCAGCCGCGTTTCCGCGCCCCGTTGGTAGGACAGGCTGTCTGTGGGAGGGGCGCCGCCTGCCGCGTTGCCGGCTGCGTAAGTCACGGTAAATGTCTGCGGTTTCCAGTCCGCGTAGACGACGAGATCCTCCGTCACAGGCAATTCGGTCGACAGAGGGGTCTTCTCCCCCGGGCCGAGCGGCAAAACCCATCCCAAGAACTCTCCCTTTCCGGGGTAGAGTGTTCCGACCGTATAGTTTACGTGCGTTTTTACCGCCGCGAGCGCGATCTGCGGGTCGCCCACGTATTCGCCGCTCGCCCGCTTGTACGTCCCAAGCAGTGTCGCGTTTGCGAGTCCGTCGCATACCGATACCGTGCAGGGATTTTGAATCCACTTGGCATATAACATGAGATCGGCGTCCGGCATCGTTTCCGTCCCGAAATCAAACCGCACCGTATCGTCCGTGTTTGTGTACCAACCATCGAACCCGTAACCGGATCGCGTGGGATTCGGCGGTCTGTGCGCGGCGAGCGGCGCGCCGGGCAGAAAACCGCCGGGAACCGCAGACGATACGGGAGATCCGCCTTGCGAATCGAAGTTTACCGCATATCTGACGCGGTTGTAGAACAGATACTGTTCCGCAAGGGGTTTCCCCGGGGGAACGGCAAATCCGTCCGCCGTTTTCTGCAAAGCGTTGGCAGTCTGCGCTTCCATGCCTTTGATCTCCTTCAGGGAGAAAGGGTTGCCGACGCTGAACACCGATTGGGAGTAGACCTCGTCACGCACGTAGTACCGCCCGTTGCGGAAAACCGCCCCCGGCATATTCTTTCCGTCCGGCGTTTCAAACATATAGTGAAGATTGACCGTTATGCCGGAACTGAGGTAATATGCCGTGATCGTCTGCGTTCTGCCGGAAGCCGGCAAAATGTCGGCCGAGAGACTGACGATCTTTGAAACGAACGTGGTGTTTGCGTTCGGTATCTTCCAGCCCTGGAAGTGCAGACGACCGCCCGGCACGGCAAACTGCGCGAGCGGTTGCACCGGCCAGACGGACGAAACGTCCTGCTCGTATTTCGCGCGGAAGCTGTACCGGTTCGCGTCCGTGTAGGTCTTTCCGCCGATCGTCACGGTCGCGCCGGCGGTGGAGGCGAAACCGCTCTCCCTACTGTAAGGCGTAAAAGAAAAGGTGTAGACGACGCGTTTGTAGTAGACGTTGAGAATGGTCGAACCGTTGCCGAGAACGGTTTCGCTCGTGGACGCCGCGAAACCGAATTCGAGCCACGCGGGGAGGGGGATCGGCGCGTGCGCCGCGCAGAGCGCCCGGGCGTTTGCAACGATGCCGTCCATGGGTGTGCCCGAGATCGCCGTATGCGTGAACTTACCCGCGTATTCGTAATTGGAAACGTCCGTGCCGGCGTCCCCCACGACGCCCTTCTTTTCGCGCCGGATGACGACCGTGTAATCGGTTTGCGCCGGCGTCCATACGGCATAGAGCGTCGTGTCTTCCGTGATGGGGGATGTTTCAAAAAGAAAAGCGGCGCCTCCCTCGGCTGCGGACCAATGCGAAAATACATAGCCCTCCCGCGTCGGATCGGGCGGTTTGCTTGCGCAATTACCCGTAGGAACCGTTTCAAACGGCGTTTGCGTTCCTTCCGAAACGAAACAGACGAGCGACCGACCGGCCGAGAGCGTTGGCGTGAGCGTTAAATCCTTGGTCACGGGTTCCGCAAAATCATAATTGACGCTGCCTTTTTTCCACCCGCCCGGCGTTTGACCGTCGTCAAAATGCATGCCGGCGGGCGCGGCAAAGAGGCTGATCTCCCCGTCGGTCGGCGCGGCCACCGCTTCTTCGTGCGCGACGCGTTTTGTCAGGAAAGGTTCCCCGAAGCCGTTGAGAAAAGTGACGAGATGATCGTCCGTAAAACGTGCGAACAGGTTCAGATCGCCTGTGACGGGTATCCGAAAGTCGTAGGGCGCGTCGTCGGGTGCGTTGAATTCGTACCATCCGAGGAAATGATGATTTCCGGGATTGTTTCCCGCATAGACGACCGCGCCGGGATTGTTTGCAGTCCCGCCGTCCTCCGGCCACTGCGTGAGTTCGGAGCAGTGAATTGAAATCACCGAGTCGGGCGTTGCGGAGGCGCCGTCTTCGGCGGTCATTGAAAGTTGGTAAAACGACACCTTGTGCACAGTCGCCGCCCCGTGCGAGTCGCCGCGTCCAAAGCCCGCAAGGGTTGTCAACATGAGCGCGATGACGCAGATGTACGAACCGGCGCGCGATATGCGATGCATGCCATTGCTCCTTTCCCGTTGCGATGCAAGTGAGTCTTCCACCGCCGCATCCCCCGGACCGCAACCTGTCTCTCAGGCACAAGGGATTCCTTTTGTACTATTGTACAATTCAATTGCGAAAACATCAACAGGTACAAGCACAGATTCAATATTCGGTGTTGTCTGCGGCGCCGTAATCGGGAGAGAATCATTTGCGCGGGCGATGCGGTCGGTAAGTGGTGCAGCGCAGTCCGCCAACCCCGAGCCGTAAGAACGCGCGGAATTGATTGCAATGAAAACCTTCGTGCAGTCCCTCAGGCGGAAACGCGCGGAATTTTTACCGAATTTCGCATAATTTATTGACATTCTTTATTTGCGCGTATATGATAGAATCAATTTCCGACCGACGGGTCGGAAACATTCACCGCACAGTGTCATAGGAGTTCGCATGGAAAACAATCCCGCAGAGGTCAAAAAACGCTCTTCCCACAGGACATTGATCATCGCGGTGACGGCTGTCATTCTCGTCTTGGCCGCCGTCGCCGCAGGCAGACTGTGGTACAATGCATCCAATCCGGCAGCAGCGGTCAAGGAAGAAGTGGTGAACATCAGGGTCACGCCGGCGGCCATCGGCAGTCTGGAAACCTCTTCCATTTATACGGGTAAGCTGACTGCGGTCAACGAGGTGAACGTCATACCGAAGATTCCGGGCAAGGTGCTGTCCGTGGAAGTGGCTTTGGGTGACCGGGTGTCGGCGGGCGACGTCCTGTTCCGCATAGATGCCGAGGACGTCCAACGCCAGGTCAATCAAGCGCGCATCCAGTACGATGCGGCCAAGCGCGCGCTCGACGGCGCGGACAGCGCAGTGAAGTCGGCGGAGCGGATGGTTGAGACGGCGAAAGTCCCCGCGTCCCCACCGCCCGGTCTTCCGGAAGGGGCGACCGGCGCCGGCATTGCGGATCCCGCCGCCGAAATGGCCAAGGCGCAGGCCGAAGCGGCGGCCCGGGCGCAGGCCGAGAGCGCGCTCATGCAGGCGAAAGCCGGTTACGAGCAAGCGAATGTGCAGTTTCAGTTGGCGCAGGAAGGTCTGAATGCCGTCAGCGCCGCGCTCTCCGACTGCGCCGTGACTGCGCCCATCGACGGCTATGTTACGGCTTTGAACGTGCAGAAAGGCGGGATGGCGTCACAGGCCATGCCTTCGGCCGTCATCGCCGACACGAACGCCCTGCGGATCACAACGAGTGTTTCCGCGGCCAGGATCGACGACATACGGATCGGAGATGCGGCGCAGGTATATGTGCGTGCGCTCTCCGACGAACCTTTCGCGGCTTCAATCGTCGCCGTCGTGCCCGCTCCGCCTGCGGGAAGCGCCGGCTATCCGGTGGTCATCGGGCTCGCGAACGGCGACAGCCGTCTGAAACCGGGGATGTTCGCCGAGATTCGCATGGTCACGGGCAAAGCGACGGACGTCGTCGTCATCCCGTCGGACGCCGTGCTCATCAAAGGCGGTGAGGAGATCGTCATGGTGATCGGTTCGAAGGGCGGCGCGCAGCCGACGCGGGTGGAGACAGGTCTGGACGACGGCTCTCTCGTCGAGATAAAGCGCGGGTTGAAAGCGGACGACAAGGTCGTGTGCGAAGGTCAATTCTACCTGAATGAAGATTCCAAATTTAAGATTGTCGAATAGGGGACGGGATTCATGAACTTATCCAAAACAGCGGTAAACAGACCCGTATCCACCATCATGCTCATGCTGATCATCGTGG
>JAISML010000132.1 GCA_031276775.1 Eubacteriales Family XIII. Incertae Sedis bacterium
CGAGCGCAATAAGGTGAAACGGAAGGACCTACGGAAAGCGAAACGAGGGATTTTTCTCGGCATAGACGCCGGCTCCACCACGACGAAAGCCGTCGCCATCGACAGGGACGGGAATCTTCTCTATTCTTTCTACCGGAGCAACCGGGGAAATCCCATCGAAGCGGTGAAGACCATGCTCCGCGAGTTGTACGGGCGGATGAACGAAAACGCTTTTATCGCAAATGCCGTCGTTACGGGCTACGGGGAGGGATTGATCAAAGCGGGGTTCCGCGTGGATTTGGGTGAGATAGAGACCATCGCGCACTACCGGGCCGCAGAGGCGTTCCTGCCCGGCGTGGATTTCATTCTCGACATCGGCGGTCAGGACATGAAGTGCATGAAGATTCGCGACGGCGCGATCTACAGCATCATGCTCAATGAGGCCTGTTCCTCCGGTTGCGGTTCCTTTATCGAAACATATTCCAAATCCGTCAATCTTGAGGTGTCGGATTTCGCGAAAGAGGCGCTTTTCGCCGCATCGCCCGTGGATTTGGGCACCCGGTGCACCGTGTTCATGAATTCCAAGGTCAAGCAGGCGCAGAAAGAAGGCGCGACCATCGGGGATATCTCTGCCGGGCTGTCCTATTCCGTGATCAAAAATGCCCTTTACAAAGTGATCAAACTGCGGAATGCGGAAGAAACGGGTGAGAGGGTCGTCGTGCAGGGAGGCACTTTTCTGAACGACGCCGTTCTTCGGAGCATTGAGCGGATCATGGGCAGAGATGTGGTGCGTCCCGACATCGCGGGCAACATGGGCGCGTTTGGCGCGGCGCTTATCGCGCGCGACAACAGCATCGAGGACGCGGAGTCCGGCATCGTGACATTGAAAGAATTGGAATCGTTCCATGCGGAGAGCAGTCACGGCAGGTGCCGGCGTTGCGAGAACAATTGCCTGCTCACCATCAATCGTTTTGGCGCCGGGGAACGTTTCATCACCGGCAATCGCTGTGAGCGCGGCGCCGGCAACGAAAAGAAAAGTGACGGCATTCCCAATCTCATGGCTTACAAGCATAAAAGACTCTTCTCTTATGAGCCTCTGACTTTGGAAACGGCCGCAAGGGGGTGCATCGGCATTCCCCGCGTACTGAATATGTACGAGAATTATCCGTTCTGGTTCACGTTTTTGACGGAGTTGGGGTTCCGCGTGATCCTTTCGCCCCCCTCGTCGAAGAGCATCTATGAAATGGGCATGGACACCATCTCGTCGGATACCGTCTGTTATCCCGCCAAATTGGTGCACGGCCACGTCAAATGGCTCGCGGAAAACGGTGTGAAGCGGATATTTTATCCCGGCGTCAATCATGAGCGCCGCGAGGACGGGGACGCGGACAACCATTACAATTGTCCCATCGTGGCGACCTATCCCGAGGTCATCGCAAACAATATGGACGATTATCTGCAGGATCGCGACGTCGTCTTCATGCATCCTTTCCTGCCCTATGATATGGATGAGCGGCTGGTTCGCCGTTTGACCGCCGTTTTCGGCGATCTGCGCATCGGCGCATCGGAGATTTCCGCGGCGGTGAAAGCCGCGCGCCGCGAGGACAAACGATTTAAGGACGACATCAAACGGCACGGCAGGGAAGTTCTGCGGCTGATTGAGAAGAAAGGCCTCAAGGGCGTTGTGCTGTCCGGAAGACCCTACCACCTCGATCCAGAGATCAATCACGGCATCGACACGCTCATCGCATCTTTCGGCATCGCCGTCCTGACAGAGGATTCGGTGGCCTACATGGTTGGCGCGGGGCGGTCTCTCAGGGTCTTGGATCAATGGATGTATCACACGCGCCTGTACCGGGCCGCCGAGTTTGTCGGCGGTTATCCCTCGTTGGAATTGATACAGCTGAATTCATTCGGATGCGGGCTTGACGCCGTTACAACCGATCAGGTGGAGGAAATACTGTCTGAGAAGAACAAACTCTATACCGTACTCAAGATCGATGAAGGGTCAAATCTCGGCGCGGCGAAGATTCGCATACGATCCTTGAAAGCCGCCATGGAAGAGCGGGACAAAAACAAGGTGTTCGGCAGGGACGTTCCCTATCGGTTTGAGCGCAAGCTGTTTACGGAGGAGATGCGGAAGGATTATACGATATTGATTCCGCAGATGTCCCCCATTCACTTCCGGTTCATCGAACCAGCCATCGGCGCGTCGGGCTATCGCGTCAAACTCCTGCCGGAGGTGGATGTCCACGCCGTCGACGAGGGTCTGCGCTACATCAACAACGACGCCTGTTTCCCCACCATCGTGACGCTCGGGCAGATTATTTCCTACTTGAAATCGGGGGAGTGCGATCCGGCGCGTACGGCGGTGTTCATGTCGCAAACCGGCGGCGGGTGCCGCGCCAGCAACTATGTGGCTCTGCTCCGCAAAGCGCTGAAGGATTTGGACATGGAGCAAGTGCCCGTCGTGTCTGCGAACATGGCGGGTCTTGAACGCAATCCCGGTTTTCGGTTCACGGCGCCGATGGTGAAGAAGTCCCTGATTGGGCTCATTTTCGGCGATGTCATGATGCGCGTCCTCTATGCCGTTCGACCGTACGAAAAAGAACCCGGAGCGGCGGACAGGCTTGCGCATTACTGGTCCGTGCGCATCGAACGGGAGATCCCGCATATGGGCGTCGCCAAATACCGAAAGTATGTGAAGGAACTCGTAAAGGACTTCGACACATTGCCCATACGGGATGAGAAAAAGCCCAAAGTCGGTGTCGTCGGCGAAATATTGGTGAAGTACCACCCCAATGCCAACAACGATATCGTCGGCATCATCGAAGCGGAAGGCGGTGAGGCCGTCGTCCTCGACCTGATCGATTTCTTCCTCTACGGCATGTACAGCAAGGAATACAATTACAAATTTCTGTCGGGCAGCTACAAGGCGATGATCGGGAACAACATCGCGATCAGGCTGATCGAGTGGTTCAGGGAACCGGCGCGCCGGGCCCTGAACGCGAGCGAGCGGTTCCGCGGACCGTTGCGCATTGAGGAACTCGCCGAAAAAGCGACGAAAGTCATATCGCTCGGGAATCAATGCGGGGAAGGTTGGCTTCTGACCGGGGAGATGATAGAACTGATCGACAGCGGCGTGGAGAATATCGCCTGTCTGCAGCCTTTCGCCTGTCTGCCCAACCATGTGACGGGCAAGGGAATGCTCAAAGCGTTGCGCCGGTACAATCCCCTGGCGAACATCGCGACCATAGACTACGATCCGGGTGCGAGCGACGTGAACCAACTCAATCGCATCAAGCTCATGATGGCCACGGCGTACAAGAATCTGGAAGTGCCAAAACACAATATCCGTCCCGTATTGACGGCGCGCGACGCGAAACTGCGCCGCAACCGGATCGAAGACGGGATCGGCGGCGGGACAGGGGACGGAACCGAAGACAGCGCCGTGTCCCGCCTGTGACGAAAGCGACCGTCCGGTTTTTGCACAACAGGGCGGTCCTGCGCACAACAACATGAGAGGGAGGGGCAGGCGCGCGTGGCGGAATTGGCAGACGCGCCGGATTTAGGTTCCGGTGGGAAACCGTGGGGGTTCAAGTCCCCCCGTGCGCACCAAAATTTCTCCTGATGGCAGTTGCTGTCAGATAAATGCAAACCGTGAAATGGCGGAGTACATTATTGTATGGGGTGGTGATTGCTTTGACAATAAAGCGGCGTTTATCAATTTCCAATATGACAATGCTTGTCCTGCCAATCATTCTTACGCTCGTGATGAGCGAAATGGCAATGTTCCTTTTCATGAATGCAACAAATAAGCAATACGACGCGTTTGAGGAAAATCAAGTAACATATGCCGGCGAAGCAGAGGGCGAAGCATTTTTGCGGAAATACAAAGATTATCAATTCATGGATGAAGCCGTTGTTTATCAATCAGATTCGCAAGGTTATTTGTTCGTGTTCTCCGATGGCACGGGCATACCCAACAATTCCGATCCGTGGGATGACAATCACCTTGTATCCCTGTTTGCTGTCATTTTGTTGATCGTTGTTGTATACATAACCAATCTCACATTAACCCGACGTATATTCCGAAGTATCATGTCCCCGATAGAAACATTGGTAAACGGGGTACGCCATATTCGCGACGGTGATTTGACATATCGGATTGAATATCAGAACAATGACGAATTTGCCGCCGTTTGCTCGGATTTCAACGAGATGGCCGCCCGCTTGCTTGACATGGTAAATCAAAGGCAAAAAGACGAACAAAATCAGAAAGAATTGATTGCCGGTATTTCCCATGATCTGCGCACTCCTCTCACATCGATTAAAAGTTATGTGAAGG
>JAISML010000196.1 GCA_031276775.1 Eubacteriales Family XIII. Incertae Sedis bacterium
AGGAAGTCTCAAAGGTGTGCGCCTCCACGGGGGTGATCCTGCAGACGCACTGCGCGCTTTGCTGTTGGCCGATCTTCACCTACGGAACCGAGGAACAGAAGCGGAAGTATCTGCCGAAATTGCTTGCGGGCGAACATTTGGGCGCGTTCGGCCTGACGGAACCGAACGCGGGGACGGACGCGGCCATGCAGCAGACCAAGGCGGAGGATAAGGGGGATCACTGGCTCATCAACGGCTCGAAAGTCTTCATCTCGGGCGGCGGCGTGGCGGACGTCTATGTCGTGATGGCGATGACCGACAAGTCCAAGGGGACGAGGGGGATCAGCGCGTTCATCATCGAAAAAGGCATGCCCGGATTTTCCATCGGCAAAAAAGAAAACAAAATGGGTATCAGGGGCTCCTTGGCTGCCGAACTCGTATTTGAAGATTGCAGGGTGCCGAAAGAGAATCTGCTCGGTCAGACGGGCAGGGGATTCAAGGTGGCCATGACCTCGCTCGACGTCGGGCGTCTGGGCATAGCGGCCCAGGCCCTGGGGATTGCGCAGGGCGCGTTCGATCACACGGTCACATACATGAAACAGCGGAAACAGTTTGGGCGGACGCTCGACAAATTTCAGGCGCTCGCTTTTGAGATGGCGGCCATGCGGACGCGCATCGACGGCTCCCGGTTTCTGCTTTACAATGCCTGCGACAAACGCGACAAGGGTCTGCCGAGCACCGTGGAAGCCGCGGAGGCAAAGCTTGCCTGCTCCGAAACCGCCATGGCGGTCACCACGAAAGCGGTGCAATTTCACGGCGGCTACGGTTATATCAAGGATTATCCGATCGAGCGGATGATGCGCGACGCGAAGATAACCGAAATCTATGAGGGCACGTCGGAAGTCATGAAGCTGGTGATCGCCGGCGACGTCTTTCAGTAAAGGAGGCTGCTGAATATGAAGATCATTGTGTGCGCCAAACAGGTGCCCGATACGAATGAAATCAGGATCAATCCCGAGACCGGGACGCTGATCCGGGATGGTGTGCCGAGCATCCTGAATCACGACGACGCGAACGCGCTCGAGGCCGCCCTCCGCATCAAGGACGGGCTTCCGGGAACCGAGGTGACGGTATTGACGATGGGACCGCCGCAGGCGAAAGAGATGCTCAGGGAGTGTCTCGCAATGGGCGCGGACGATGTGATCCTGCTGTCCGACAGGGCGTTGGGCGGCTCGGACACCTGGGCCACCTCCAACGCCTTGGTCGCGGGCGTCAGGATGATCGGAGACTTCGATCTGATCCTCGCGGGCAGACAGGCCATCGACGGGGATACGGCCCAAGTGGGACCCCAGATGGCGGAAAAATTGGGATTGACCCAGGTGACTTACGTGCGTTCCCTCGCATTGGAAGGAAATTCCGTCACCGTGCGCCGCGCGTTGGAGAATGGGTATGAAACGCTGAAACTCCAATTGCCGTGTCTGCTTACCGTGATCAAGGAACTGAACCGGCCGCGGTATATGACCGTGCGGGGTATTTTTAAGGCTGCCAAAGCGGACATCAAGGTTTATTCCGCCGCGGACATCGGCGTGGATCCCGGGACGGTGGGTCTGAAAGCTTCGCCGACGAACGTGTTTCGGTCTTTCACGCCGAAACCGAAAGGGAAGGGCGTCCGCGTGGAAGGCGATCACCCGAGGGACTTGGCGAACGGACTGCTGAGCGATCTGCGTGCCAAGCACATCATATAGGCGCGGGGAGGAGACGAAATGACAGAGACAAAATTTGACGAATACAAGGATGTGTGGGTGTTTGCCGAACAGCGTGACGGCAAATTGATGAACGTCGCACTGGAATTGCTCGGGGAAGGCTACCGCCTGTCCCGTGAAATAGGGGACGGCGCAAGAGTCGCGGCGCTGCTCCTGGGCGACAGGGTGGAACATTTGGTCGAAGACCTGTACGCCTACGGCGCGGACAGCGTCTACGTCGCCTCCGATCCGTTGCTCGCGCAGTATACGAACGACGGATACACGAAAGTGGCTGCCAACGCGATCGCGCTCTTCAAACCGGAGATCGTACTGTTCGGCGCGACGCACATCGGACGTGATCTCGCGCCGAGGGTCGCGGCGCGGTTGGATACGGGTCTGACGGCCGACTGCACGAGACTGGACATCGACACGGGCCACTATATGGACTATCTCGAGACATACACGACCGCGTCCCTCTCCGGTTTGAACCGGAACGACGGCAACAAAAGTCTGAAACAGACCAGACCCGCTTTCGGCGGCAATCTCATGGCGACGATCGTGACGCCACGCACAAGACCGCAGATGTCCACCGTGAGACCGGGCGTCATGGAGAAACGGGAGCGAAAAGAAGGCGCGGCCGGGGAAAGGATCGACATCGAGGTGCGGCTGGACGCCGGGGACATTCACGTGGAGATCGTGGAGACCGTCAAAGCGGCAAAGGAAATCGTCTCCCTGACCGACGCGAAGATCGTCTGTTCGGGCGGCAGAGGATTGGGCGACGCGTCGGGCTTTCAATTGATCACGCGGTTTGCGGAAAAAGTGGGCGGCGTCGTCGGAGCGTCGAGGGCCGCCGTGGATTCCGGCTGGATCGATCAGTCCCACCAGGTAGGACAGACCGGTACGACCGTCAAGCCGCAGATCTATTTCGCCTGCGGTATCCCAGGCGCCATTCAGCATCTGGCGGGCATGCAGACTTCGGATATCATCGTCGCGATCAACAAGGATCCGGACGCCCCCATCTTTGAAGTGGCGGATTACGGCATCGTGGGGGATCTGTTCAAGGTGATTCCGGAACTCATCGCGCAGTGGGACGGCGACGCGGTGTGACAGCTGCGCGGCGCAATGAAAACCGGACTTTGAAAACGGACAATCGAAAGGTGGAGAAATGGAGCAACCGAGCGGAATAACATCAAAGCAGATGCTCAATCAGCTGCTTGACCGTCATTACACGACGGCGTTGGAAGCGAAAAAGGAGGGACGGATCGTCGCGTGGGCGACATCCATCTGTCCGCAGGAACTGTTGGAAACCTTGGACATCGACGTGGTGTACCCGGAGAATCACGCGGCCGCGATCGGCGCGCGGAAATGCGCCCCGGAGTTCATCGAGCGCGCCGAAGGAAAAGGATATTCCTCCGACATCTGTTCCTATGCGCGGGTCAACATCGGCTACGCCGACATCCGCGAATCGGAAGCGGGAAACATTCCCATGCCCGATCTGATCTTCTGTTGCAGCAACATCTGCAATACGGTGATCAAATGGTACGAAAATCTGGCGAAGACCCTGCGGATTCCCCTGATTCTGTTCGACATGCCGTTCAACCACACGTTTGAAATACCGCAGCACAGCATCAAATACATGCGGGGACAGATAGAGCATGCCATCGGGCGGCTCGAAGAGATCACGGGCAGGACTTTCGATTACGACAAATTCGCCGAAGTGATGACGATTTCCAACGAAACCTGCCAATGGTGGAAGAAAGCCACGGATTTGGCGCAACTGAGCCCCTCCCCGCTGAACGGGTTCGATATGTTCAATTACATGGCGATCATCGTGTGCATGCGCGGGAAGAAAGAGGGGCAGGCCGTATTTCAATTGTGGTACGACGAGT
>JAISML010000090.1 GCA_031276775.1 Eubacteriales Family XIII. Incertae Sedis bacterium
TACACGATCCTCTGCGCGTCACCGCCGACTACGGTCAAATCACAAGCGTCTCCGTCGCGGAAAACGAATCCGTTTCCGCGGGCGCAACCTTGTTGACCCTCACAAAACCCGTGAACGATCGCTCCTACGCGACCCTGATCGCCAAACGAAACAGTCTGCTGAATCTGCTCGAGCAACTGACCTCCCTCGCGATCACGGGCGAGCTGCGCGCGCCCGCATCCGGGACGGTGGACAAAGTGACGGCGGCGGAAGGTTCCGCCCTGTCAAAGGCGCCGAGTGAAAATGCCGAAACGACCCAAGCGGAGACGGCAGCAGACTATGACAACGCGGGAACCGCTTTCACGATCATCACAACCGACACGGTGACGTTGAATGTGAGCGTCGATGAATTGGACATCGCCGCCGTGAAGCCGGGTCAGGAAGCATCGGTGGAAATAGACGCCTTGGAGGGAGAGACTTTCACGGGCAAGGTGATCGGGGTTTCGGACGCGGCGGAAGTGAACGGCAATGTTTCAAGCTATTCGGCGATCATCGAACTCGAAAAAACCGAGGGGATGAAACTCGGCATGAGCGCCACCGCCACCATCATCAAGGAGAAACGGACGGATGTCCTCGTCATACCGCTCGCTGCCGTGCAGGAATTCGGAGAAGAGGTGTTCGTGTATACATCTTTGGACGACGAAAACAATTTCGGCGGGCAAACGCCCGTCACAACCGGACTGTCCGACGGCACGACGGTGGAAATCACCGAAGGGCTTGCGGAGGGCGACATCGTATATTACGCACAGAGCTTCGAAGATGGGTCGCGCGACGGCATAATGATGTTCAGCGCGGGGAATGCGCCCGACGACTACGGACGGCGCGTTTCCCGAGGAGACGACGACGGGGGCGAAACCCCGCCGGATCGCCCGTTTCCCACCGACGCCGCGCCTTCCCGGAGCGAGGTAAGCGAAGATGATTGAATTAAACGACGTTTCAAAGACATACAGGATAGGCGACGAGGAAGTCAAGGCGTTGAATCACGTCGATCTGACCGTGGAAGCCGGGGCTTTCGTCGGCGTCACCGGACCGTCCGGGAGCGGAAAGTCCACCCTGATGCACATCATCGGCTGCCTCGACACGGCCGACAGCGGCGCTTATCGTTTGGACGGACAACCGATCGAACATTATTCCGAAAATGAACTGGCGGCGATCCGCAACAGGAAGATCGGTTTCATCTTCCAGAGCTTCAATCTGATCGCGCGCATGACGCTGGAAGAAAATGTGGAACTGCCGCTGATCTATCAAGGCGTCCCCTCGCACCTTCGCAAAATGCGCGTCGAAGCGGCCTTGGAGCAGGTCGGTCTTGCGGATCGCCGAAAACACACGCCGAACAGCATCTCAGGCGGACAACAGCAGAGAGCCGCCATCGCGCGCGCCGTCGTGACGGAGCCGGCTCTGATCCTCGCGGACGAACCCACGGGCAATTTGGATTCCAAAACCGGGGAAAACATCATAGCCTTGTTTCACAGCTTCAACGCCGCAGGCAAAACCATCGTGCTGATCACGCACGACGACCGAATTGCGCGGGAAACCGGCCGGGTCATCCGGATCATGGACGGCGCGATCGATCGGATCGCGAGACCGGACACAGGAACGCAAACGCAGGTGGCCGAAACGGCGGGGCAAAGCGATCCGACGAATGCGGCGCCAAACGGCGATCACAGCGGGGCGGCGACGGGAAACGGGATCGATGCGGGGGAAAAACAACCCGGGAAACGGAGCAAGCGATGATATTTCAATCTTTTAAGATGGCATGGAAATCCATCGCCGCGAACAAGGCGCGCGCCGCGCTGACGATGCTCGGCATCATCATCGGCGTCGTATCCTTGGTCGTCTTGGTTTCCCTGGTCACGAGCGCGACCAATTCGGTTACGGATCAGATCGCCGGCATGGGCAACGACATGCTGACGGTCTCCGTGCGGGACGACAAAGGCAACCCGCTGAAAGCCGCCGATCTTGCGGAGATCGCGCAGGACGGCAACATCGCGCTGATCGCTCCGACGGCGCAATCCTCGGCTGCGGCAAAGAGCGGCGGCGAAACGGTCAACGTATCGCTCGAAGGCACAAACGGTTCGTATTTTCAAATACGCGGCGACGAGCTCGCGTCGGGGAGATTCCTGAAAGCGGTCGATCTTGAAAACGTCTCCTATGTGGCCGTGCTGAGCAATGAGACCGCCATCGGGATATACGGCGATTCCGACGCGACGGGACGGACGCTGACCATGGACGGGAGGAAATACCTCGTCGTCGGCGTATTGGCGGAAGACGATTCCATGATGGCTTCCATCTCCCAAGCCTATTCGGTCTACATTCCCTACACAGTGATGGAGCGGCTTTCATCCGGAACATCGGGCGTCTCGTCGTTTTACGCCTCCGCCGTTGACTCCGCACACATGGACGAAGCGGAAGCTGCGGTGGAGCGCGCCCTTCTGTCGAGATTCAAGAATGACGGGGACGCGTTTTACATCATGAATCAGAATACGCTGGCCGAGACGATGGGAGACGTCACGAATACATTCGCGCTGTTGCTCGGCGGCATCGCCGCCATCTCCCTGCTCGTCGGCGGGATAGGCATCATGAACATCATGCTCGTTTCCGTCACGGAGCGTACGCGGGAGATCGGCATACGCAAGGCGATCGGCGCGAACAGACGCAGCATTCTCTTCCAATTCCTCATCGAGGCGCTGACCATCTGCCTGGTCGGCTGCGCGGTCGGCATCGCTCTGTCCGGCTTGATTTTGATCGCCATCAACGCATTCGCCGCAGACGCCATGACGATCGGATTCTCCGGAAGCGTAGTCGCCGCTTCGGTTTTGTTTTCCACCGTGATCGGCGTGGCGTTCGGTCTTTATCCCGCGAGAAAAGCGGCGGGCATGCCTCCCATCGACGCTTTGCGATACGAATAAAAGTTGCCGCCGCCAACGCTTGAACGGCAATCGCATTTTCAAAATTCCGGCTGCCGCACAGGGGTTGGCGCGCCGCGCCGCAGCCGTACGGCGCGCCAATCCCTGTGCCGTAATGACATTCCGAAATTTAATCCGTAAACAGGGGCGAACATACTTGATAAAGGTACTTAAGTATGTTATATTCAGCATATCGGAATACAGTCGGTCACTCGTTGGGAAAAGGAGGAAGAGGAGCTGCTCATAACAAGAGAGGTTGACTATGCATTGCGAATTCTTCGAGCGTTATCGGATGGAGAACGAGCGACCGCACGAACCATCTGTGACCGCGAGTTCGTCCCTTTGCACTTCGCCTATCATATCCTGAAAAAACTGGAAAGCGGCGGTCTGGTTGAGATTTCACGCGGTTCGTCGGGCGGGATTCGGTTGTGCGCCGACCTGAAACGCGTGACCCTGCACGGCCTGCTTTCAGTCATCGAGGAAACGCGCGCCATCAGCGCCTGTGTGCAACCGGGTTTTGAATGCGCGTGGCGGAAAAAAAACGGCGGTACTTGCACAATTCACAAGCAACTGTTGGGCATACAGAATTTGTTGGATGAAGAATTTCGCAAACGCTCGTTGTATGAAATGATGTTTGGTGGCCAATGAAAAGGAGTGTGAACAAATGTTGTACAAAACCACAGAGGAGCATGAAGCGCTACGGGTCAAAGTACGGGAATTCGCGGAAACGGAAATAAAACCGATCGCTTTCCTGCTCGACAAGGAAAACGGGTTTCCGACGGAGGCCGTAAAAAAAATGGGCGAGTTGGGCTGGATGGGCATCCCGTTCCCGGCGGAATACGGCGGCGCGGGTCTTGACAATCTCAGCTATGCCATCGCCGTGGAAGAATTGGCGAGAATAGACGGCGGCGCGGGCGTCATCCTCTCCGCGCACACCTCTCTCGGGTCTTGGCCCATATACGCGTACGGAACCGAGGAACAAAAGCAGAAATATTTGGTTCCCTTGGCGAAAGGGGAAAAGATCGGGGCTTTCGGTCTTACGGAACCCAATGCGGGCAGCGACGCCGGCGGCACGGAAACCACGGCGGATCTCGACGGGGATCATTACATCCTGAACGGCGGGAAGATCTTCATCACAAACGCCGACAAAGCGGATACCTATGTCGTGTTTGCCGTAACGACGCCGGGCATCGGAACCCGCGGCATCAGCGCGTTCATCGTGGAAAAAGGCTGGGACGGCTTCACGTTCGGCGATCACTACGACAAATTGGGCATCCGCTCTTCCTCCACCGCGGAATTGATCTTCAACGATGTCAGGATTCCCAAAGCGAACCTCTTGGGCCGGGAAGGCGAAGGATTCCGCATCGCAATGGCGACGTTGGACGGCGGGCGCATCGGCATCGCGTCGCAGGCGTTGGGCATCGCGCAGGGCGCTTACGAAAGCGCGTTGGAATATTCCAAAGAACGCATCCAATTCGGGAAACCCATCTGTTATCAGCAAGCAATTTCATTCAAATTGGCCGACATGGCCACAAAGCTCCGCGCGGGCCGTCTGCTGATCTACAGCGCCGCCGAACTCAAGGACGCGCACGCGCCTTACGGCATGGAATCCGCGATGGCGAAGCAATATGTGTCCGACATGGGTCTTGAGATCGTAAACGACGCGCTCCAGATCTTCGGCGGAAACGGATATCTGAAGGGCATGGAAGTGGAACGCGCGTACCGTGACGCGAAGATCTGTACCATATACGAGGGAACGAACGAGATACAGCGCATCGTCATCGCCGCCCACATCATCGGAAAACCGCCAAAAGAAGAGACTTCGTTCAAAAAGAAAGGCGGACCCATCACCGGCGATCGCAAGAAGCTGATCCTGAAAGACGGCACGGCAAAAGAGCGCGTCGAGGAACTTGTGGCGGCGCTCACCAAAGACGGTTACGATTTCACGGTGGGCATCGACATCGACACGCCCATTACGCAGGCGGAGCGCGTGGTCAGCGCGGGCAAGGGCATCGGAGAGAAAGAAAACCTGCAACTCGTCAAAGCGTTGGCAATTCAGGCGGGTGCGGCCCTCGGATCCTCCCGTCCGGTCGCCGAAACGCTGAAATATCTCCCGTTGAACCGCTATGTGGGCATGTCCGGTCAGAAATTCAACGGAAATCTCTACATCGCCTGCGGCATTTCCGGCGCAGGCCAACATCTCAAAGGCATCAAGAACGCGTCAACCATCGTCGCGATCAACAACAATGCCAACGCGCCCATCTTCAAAAACTGCGATTACGGCATCGTAGGCGACGTACTTGAAATATTGCCTCTGCTCACGGCCGCTTTGGACAACGGTCAGCCAAAGAAGGAAGCGCCGCCGATGAAGAAGATCAAACGTTCCACGCCCAAAAAATTGCCGCCCGTCTGGAAGCAGCACATATGCAACGGATGCGGTTACGAATACATCCCGGACATCGGCGACGTCGAGAACGGCATCATGGAGGGTACGGTCTTTGACAATCTGCCCGACAGTTGGATTTGCCCGGAATGCGGTGAGGAGAAAGACCAATTCATCGAGGTATGATTCGGAAGGAAAAGTGAAACGATGAAAAAAAGAGGCAAACGAAAATCGCCCGAAATTTTTTCTCCGGAAAAAACGACCGCATTGAACGCGGACGAACCATCCGCGACGAAGCCGCAAGCAACAATTGAGCCCGCGACGAACGACGGGCCCATCATC
>JAISML010000199.1 GCA_031276775.1 Eubacteriales Family XIII. Incertae Sedis bacterium
CAGGGTGGATTTGCCCGATCCGGACAGCCCGAATACGCCCAGGACATGTTTCCCGCCGTCCTTTCTGACCATGCGTTTCATGCCTCCGTGACAGGACGCATAGCCGTTTCGGTTCGCTATCCCCCACGCCAGCGTCAGCGTCCCTTTTTTGTGTTCGCCGAAATACCGCATCCCGAGCAGACACGCGCAGTTGTGTTCCGGATCGAAATAGGCAAGCCCATCCGGGAATTTCGGATGCCTGAAGTCCGGATCGGACATGATGAAAATCTCAGGCTCGTCGCCGATGGGCTTGGACGCCGCGTACATTCCATCGTAAAAATCGTTAATGTACTGAAAATTGAGCAACCAGTTCAGCAACGTGTTCTCATAGGTTTCCGGTATGAGCAGATTCGCCTTGATGATGAAATCCCGGTCCAAACCGATGTAAGCCTGCGTATGATACATCTT
Source organism: Eubacteriales Family XIII. Incertae Sedis bacterium (assembly GCA_031276775.1). GTDB lineage: Bacteria > Bacillota > Clostridia > Peptostreptococcales > Anaerovoracaceae > JAISGB01. The sequence continues at coordinate 448 of JAISML010000199.1, forward strand.
CTTGTATCTCGTGTTGAATGCGGCTTCGCGCAACACCTTTGCGACGTCGCCCTCGGCCACGCCCTTTTCGCCGAGAATGACCCTCGCTCCGGCAAAGCGTCCGACGGTTTCCCCGTCATTGAACAACAGAATGTTCGCGCCTTCCGGCAAACCGATTTCCTCCGGCTTGTACACGGGCATATCGGTTTCGATCGTCCCGGCTGCGGCTTTCGCCATCCCATACGCCTTTTTCAAGTCCAAAATTTTAATGACGTTGTTGCCGTAAAATGCGGTTTCTATCGTCGTTCGCGACATAGAAAACGCCCGCTTCCCTTGCGTGATTTCCTCTCTTTTGAATCCTGTTTTACTCGACATAAAACCCTATCCTTTCCTTACTTATATTGGGAAAAATGTTCCCTTGCCACCGGTCGACGTCCCGTCAATCGAGCGTAACGCAATCCCTGATCCTCATGACGGAGATATCGGGTATCAATTGATACAGCTTTCTGTAGACGTTCGTCCTCGCAATGCCGCCTTTCGTTTCGGTGACCGTCTCAATGGTCCAGACAAAAAAGTCCTGTCCGTTCCGCCGAATGTCGCCGATTCCCAGCATTGTGATCTCCAAATGATCCGTCGACGCCGCGTCCGCCGCCAATTTCGTTTCCGCCTCGCTGCCTTCCTCGATTTCTTCCAGCACATCGGATTTTCCGTTGTTGATGTAATCGATCAAGGCGGAATTGTACCGGATGATCGCCGCCACGGCAGATTCATCGTACAGGATCCTCCCCAATTCGTCGACAGTCCAATAATTGTTTTCGATCTCATCCGACTGCGCGGCGCCGGGCAGAGGGTAGTCCTCGCCGTACACATACGCAGCGTTCGCATCGTAGAAAACCTCCTTGATGTTGGCGTTGTTGTAGAGTTGGCTGCTCACCAACACAACCTTGTCCGCGATGGGCGCAACGTTCCCGGTACCCTCCGGCTCCGCATCTGCGTCAAGACCGTCGGCGTCGGAGTCCCCGCTTTTCGGAAATCCGAATTTTTCCTCTATTTTGGATACGCCCCTGTTGATCCATTCCCCCATGCCGCTGTCCGGGGCGAATTTGACGACCGCAAAAGTGCAGAGAGCCAACACTGCCAAAATCACAAAGAGATCGACGACGATCATCAGTACGATCCGCAACGCTTTGCGTTTTTTCTTCCTGTCTGTCCGCCCGGGCGAAACCGCATCGGACGAAGCCGGAGAAAAGTCGGTTGCGGCGTCGAGCACAACGGCGGCAACCGGCGCGGAATCGGGATCCGCGAATACCTCGGCCGCAGCGGCGTCGAACGCAACGGAGGCGGCGGCAATCCCATCGCTCTGCGGAAGATCGGACGTACCTACGGACGTATCTCCGGACGTATTTCCGATCGCGTCATCCGGTGCGACGTCCGCCGCGCTTCCGGACGGAAAGAGAAATACGTCCTCCGGCGCAGAAGTTTCGGGCGGAACGCCGGGCGCATTTTCTTCGGTCGCATCTTCGGGCGCATTTTCTTCGGTCGCATCTTCGGTTGCCTCATCCGGTGCAATGTCCGCCGCACTTTCGGACGGAAAGGGAGATAGGTCTTCCGGCGCAGAAGTTTCGGGCGGAGCGCCGGGCGCACTTTCGGCCGCATAACCGATCTCTTCGTCAAAAGGAAATACGACGGGTCTGTTTACAAAATCCGGAACTTTTACCGTTCTGTCGTTGCGCGGGACATATGCAGGCAAGGGCTCCGCGCCGAAAAAGTCCACGGCGGCGGCCCCTCCCGCGCCGGAAAGGTCTTCCCCGCCAGGTTCCCCCGCGCCGGCTTCCGCGCCGGAAAGGTCTTCCCCGCCAGCTTCCCCCGCGCCGGCTTCCGCAATGCCTTCTTCGCTATCCGCAACTTCGCCGCCGATCGGCAAAATGTCCGCGGTTTGATCGTCCTGAAGCGCGCCGCCGGTTTCGGCGGTTCCTATCGGGGACGCAATATTGTCCTCAAACAACGTCATGCCGGCAAGATACGATCCGGCTCCGGCGACAGCCGCGGAATCGGGCGTTTCCGCGCCAATTCCCCTGCCGGGCAAAACAACCGGTATTCTCTTTGTTCCGGAATCACGCGCGCCTGCGGAGGTGTCCGCATCGGAGACGATATCCGCCTCGGTGAATGGCTTTTCGGTTTCATTGCCGCGATCGATCTCCGCTATTTGCTCCCGCACCCGTCGATTGATCGCCTCAAGCATTTCGCGATCCGCTTTTTCCAAAAAATCCGCAATCCGCTCCTCGGCGGTTTTTAAGGCGTTTTCTCCCGTAACCAACACTTCCGGCGTCGCAATTTCCGCATTCATCACATCGTCGTTGAGTCGATTGCGCGCTTCGTCGATTTCGGTCTGCCTGCTCTGGATCTTTTCAAATTCCGCATCCAACAGTTCCTGAAATTCTTCGTTCTTTTTGCTGAACATGAAATGCGCCGATTCATCGGGATCATCCCGCAGATGGAAAGTGTCTTCCTTGAATATGCCGCTCCCCTCATCCACCCGCCGAGTGACCGCTTCTTCAACGGCTTTTTCATGTGCCGCCGCGCTGATTGCGGCCGCCGGCGAAAAGTCGTCCCGATTCCACTTGAAATCAATGGGCTCGCTCCGGCGCCGTTCCCTCGGCTGAAAGGCTTCGCTGTCCCAATTGAAATCAAACTTTCCGGACAGAGGCGCGTATTCCGCGCCGTCCGATCCCACGTCTCCCGCGCCGGCGACAACGCTTGCTTCCGCATCGTTTTCCGAAACCGTACCCTTTTCCGGCGCGGAAGCCGACCACGGCCACGCGGACGCGCCCGCTTCCGTTCCGGCGGCAGACAGACCGGAGGATTCGTCCTCCGGGAATTCCTGCTGTATAACGGCGGCGCCGCAAACGCCGCAGACGGTGTCTTTGTCGTTCAACAAATTCCCGCATGTTTTGCAATGCATGTGTGTCCTCCCACACAGAAATTGATCGATCCCATACCTTATTGATTATATTATATTTTCATACCTCACGCAAGACGCGCGCAGAACCGCGGGGACACGGAATCTGTTCCGTTATCTTTTGCCCACAGTAATGATACTCTTACGCAGAACCGCAGAAGCCGCGTCACGGGAAAATCCGCCGCCAAACAAAAAATACCGTAACGAAATACCGTTGGCGCTGCAAAGTGTACGGCGCGGACAGAGACAAACCCGGAACCGTCGGCAGGAACAGCGTGCCCATCGGCATTTCCTGAACCGGCGTTTCCTTATAAATACGGCGAAAGTTCCTGCAACAACCGAACGGAACTCGCGATCGCGAGCGGCAAAAGAACAAAAACGACGCCGACGACCATCAAGACCGTAGGCGCCGTGCGCTTCGCATATTTCGGATTGCGGGGATTGCGCTTTGCTTTTCGTTTTGAAACGAAATACATCACCGCACCCACGATCAGCAAGATCAAGCCGACGATTATCATGAGCGCCCCGAGAACGAGAAACCAAAACATCGCGCCCATAATCAACAAAGACATAAATGCCATTTCCGTACCTCGCCCCTCTGCGGCAATGCATCCGTATTAGTCCGATCAACCGATCAACCGACATCTGCGATCTGCGCGACGCACGGGCTGCCACGCAAGGAAACGCGAGAGACCGTGGCATGCCGCAACCCTTGAGCGGCAAGCAAACGCGGCGGACAGTGACGCGGGAAAGGTTCGGCAGGGAAAACTCCCGCCGAAACATCTGCGGCGGGTCATGGGGATCCGGCGCGGGCAGCGCGCGGGATTTCCGGAAGCCACGTTTCTTTATGCGGGCAACTTGACCGAAGCCAGTATTTCGTCAAATACGGGTTTGCCCGCCGCGTAAGTGGAATCCAATGACCAGCAAATCCCCTGGTAGTACGTATCCGCGCCTTCGAACACCGTAATGAGATAGGTGACCTTGAGCACCTCGTTGATCACGCCCCTCAGTTCAATCTGCTTGGCGGGAGTCCCGTCTCCCACCGTGATGTCCGCCCACTCGGTCGTTTTCGCATCCACCAATTCGCCCTGCATGTTTCCGAGGACGATGTCCCCAAACGCCTGCAGTTCCATATCGTCGGTAAAATCGGCGGCTGCATCCTCGATGACGATGAAATACTGCTCTTTGGATTCTCTTGCCATTTCAATGGAAGCCACATCGTTCAGTTCGCCTTCCGCATTCCTCCAGGATTTCGGGAACGAAACAGCGAGACCGGATTCGGAGGAAACAATTTCCTGAAAAGATTCTTCCTGATTCGCATCGCCATCATCCTTCGACGCGGAGTTGCCCAGCAGACCGCACGCCGTCATTGTGGGGAGAAGCATGGCCGCAATAACGATCACGGCAATTAAGTTTCTTTTCTTCATAAATATATTCCTTCCATTGAAAATCGAATTCTGCCAATATTTTGTCTGCGGTATTTCCCTGAATGGATCGCCCGACAACAAAATTGTAACACACCTGCAACCCGCGATCAATCTTCACGGACCGCTTTTCTTGTCACTTTGCGCTTTATTTTGCATCGGCGATTCTTATTTTAAATAAGTTGAATGAATGAAATGCGATAAATCTTATTTTTCCTCTTGACTCTCCGGTCGGTGGACGGTCTATATTAAGAGACAGAATCGTTACTCAAGTATCGGCTCACGGGATCGCAGCGAAGGTTGAGACCGGAAATGTCAGGCAAGTTGTGAGTATCCCGCTCATCCCGTGACGCCGAAATATGTCAGAGTTTGTGAACCGAAAAACACGTCGGGGTTTATCTATGCACACAATGGCCGCAAGGGCCGTTGGAAAAATGCAAATTCACGGCGAAGCGCGAATCCATCGCATTTCTCCGTTGCACGACGTTTACAGTTTAATCGATAAAGGTCCTCTTGACGAGGACCTTCCTTATTATTGGGAAAACACCGATTTCCGCCTGCCGTTTATCCCTTTGCGCCGGGTTCCCCAAAATTCGTTCCGTTTGATGGCGGAATCCCTCCGCAGATGGGCTTCCAAGGGTCGCCCCGCGACGGAAAGCCCTGCCGGATTATGTCAGTGCCCGCGTTCTTCCTTCACTGCGGATTTGACCCTGTCCGACAGCTTTATTTCGATCCTGAAATGGAACGACTCGCTTTTGATCGAATACGCGTCGAGCAACGCTCCGCTGAATATCAGGTATCCTTCGGGCGCAAATCCCGAATCTTCGATGAATTTCATGAACAATCCGATGGCCTCCGCGCGTTTGTCCAAACGGTTTTCATAAAGGATTTCCGCATATTTGCCGGCGGGCAGAACCACTTCGGAATATGAATCGTCCATTGGTCCGTCAAGACCGATCAGGACATCCCCGAAACTGTCCGTGTTCGGATTGCGCGAATCGAAGTCGCGCAGGAGAAACGCCGTTCTGTCGTATTTCCGTTCAACGTTGTTCAACGTTCTCCGCGACATCATAATACCTTCCT
>JAISML010000211.1 GCA_031276775.1 Eubacteriales Family XIII. Incertae Sedis bacterium
TCCGTCACGGTCTTTTCGACGAAAAATCCCGCCGAAGACAGCCTTTCGCACATGGCGTCATGTTCTACGTCCAACAGACCGGAAAGAATCAAGCGCCCCGATCGTGTCAGGCGCGCCGCGACAGCCGGCAAAATCGTTGCGATGAGCCCGCTCACCAAGTTGGCGACCGCAACATCATATCCGCCGCCTATCTTTTCCGCACCCTCAATTGCGGCGTCGTCAACGTGCCGTATGTCGCCCTCGATCAACGTCACTGAGGCCGCCACCCCATTGCGCTCAAAATTCAATCCGGCAGCGCAAACGGCGTCGGCGTCGATCTCGACGGCCGTCACCCGTCCCGCGCCGAGCAAAACGGCCGCGACGGACAGAATGCCCGAGCCTGTACCGATATCCAGAACCGCGTCCCCGGAACGAAGCACCTCTTCCAAGGCTCTGATGCACATGGCCGTAGTTTCGTGAGAGCCTGTGCCGAAAGCCATACCGGGATCGATCACAATACACGTACCGCCCCCCGGGCAATCCTCCCACGGCGGACATACAACGAACCGATCCGTTACGTGAAAAGGCTTGAATCCCTCTCTCCATTGTTCCCGCCATTCATTGGAAAGAGGCATGGATTCGGCGTATACGCGGCCGAAATCGGCGCTTTCCCCGTACAGACCGCACTGTTCGTCATTTTTAAGTTTTAACAGATCGATCCTGACAGATGAGAGAAGCTCCCGTCCCGCTTCGTCGTCGGGCGTGTAAAACAGAACGACGGCTTCCTCGCCGAACTGCGATTGCTGCAGAAGGGAGGGATCGATGTAGTCCCAATCGCACACGTCTTTCCCTGCGGAAACGGCGCGTATATCCGCGCCGTCCTCCACGGCCGCCCCGGAAACGCCGTGCTTCAGCAACAGAGCCGTGATCGGTTCCACGCCGTTCGTCGTCGTGTGGATGCGCGTTTCGACAAAAGCCAAAGTCTCCCGTGCCTCGGGTTTTTCACGCAACACCGCCGCCCGCCTTTCTCCCGTCTTCCCGAAAAGCGAGAAGGTACGCCGCAGAGACAAAAAGACCGCCGCCGATGATGTTGCCAATCGTGACAGGCAACAGATTATGCGCGAAAAAACCCTGCCAATTCAGTCCGTCCATCATCTCACGGGTCACGCCCAGCGCCGCCGCCGCTTCCGCAAACACAGTCTCGGTCTTCGCAAAGATGCCGGCCGGCACATAGTACATGTTCGCCACGCTGTGTTCAAAACCGGACACGATAAAAAGCCAGATCGGAAAGAAAACGGAAAGAATCTTCCCCGCCATGGTGTCCGCGCCGTAGGACAGCCACACGGCAAGGCAGACCAGCCAATTGCACAGGACGCCGAGTATGAGCGCGCCCGCAAAGGAAAGACCCGTCTTGCCCGCCGCCGTCTTCACGGTCACCGCGCCCAGCATTTCCCCGCCGCCGTGAAACAGGCCGCTCCGGTACATGAGCCAGGCGATGAACAGGGCGCCGGCGAAATTGGCGGCATAGACGATGAGCCAATTGCGCAACATGGCGCCGCAACCGATCCTGCGTTTGATCGCGCCGCCGACCATGAGGACATTGCCCGTGAAGAGTTCCCCTCCGGCCAAAAGCACGAGCATCAGCCCAACGCCGAACAAAGCTCCTGCCAATGTCCGACCCAAACCGTACGAAGTGGGAGATGCGAGCAGATTGAAAGCGGCCGCGGAAGATCCTTCGGCGGCGAACGCGATGAACGCGCCCGCCAAAAAACCGAGTACGGCAAGTTTCACAAAGCCGCTTTTGGCTTTCCTCACCGAGACATCCAGGCTTGCTTCAAGTATCTCCTGCGGTTTCAAAGGTTCTTTTCCCATAATGTTATATTATACCGGAGGGAGTGATGCTTGAGAATACAAAAATCCCGAAGAACCGTCAGACTGCAATTCATACCTTATCTATGGATAAGTGGGTTCCCTGCGCCCGGCCTTTGCCATCCGGTCGAGCCGGCCCGACAGCGGCCGAGCGACCCGGCGGTCCCGTGTATGAAGATGTAGGATAAATAACAGCCTTAACGTGAACTTCAGGATATCTTGTTTAACTATACCATAACGTGAAAGGAATGTGAAGCTACTATATATATGCGAAAAAATTTGACGGACCACAAGGATTGCTGTTCACGGGACGGCCGTGGGCCGCCGGTTTGGGGCGGAACAGGCTAAATGGCATCAACAAAGCAATCCGCGATCCGGATCGAAAGCGGTTATCGTGGTATGATGGAACCGGAATGGCAATATGCGCGACGGACGTCCATGGGTAGGACCACAGGACTGTGTGAAGCGGCGCGCAACAGGAATGATGTGAGACAGGAATGGCAAAAATAACAATTCGGACAAAGCATGAAGAACCGACCTTGACGGCGTTTCTCGCCTCCCACGCTGCGCAGAACCCCGTGTCGTTCCATATGCAGGGACACAAAGGATTCGCTTTCTACGAACGTTTAGGCTTCGGGAACTTCCTTTCGGGATTGGCGGATTGCGACATCACGGAGATCACGGGCGCCGACAATCTTTTTCGGGCGCAAGGCGTCTTGGCCGACCTCGGCGCACGGTATGCCGCGCTGTACGGCGTAAGGCATTCCCGTATGCTCGTAAATGGTTCGAGCGGCGGTATCCTCGCCGCAATGCTCGCCGTCGTCCCAAGGGGCGGAAAACTCATCATGGCGAGGAACAGCCACAAATCCGCGTTCAACGCGCTTACGCTCGGGGATGTCGCGCCCGTTTACGCATATCCCGACGCGGATTATGCCGGCGGGATCGCAGGTCCGATCCGCGCGGACGAGATCGCGCGTCTGATCAGCGAACACCCGGACGCGGCCGCCGTGATGCTCCCGAGCCCCAATTATTACGGCGTCTGCTCGGATTGCGCCGCGATTGCGGACGTCGCGCACCGCGCCGGCATGATTTTGATTGTCGACCAAGCGCATGGGGCGCACCTCCGGTTCTTTGAACGCGAGCATCCCGGTTTCCTCCCGCAATCGGCCGAGTCGGCCGGCGCGGACATCAGTGTGAACAGTACGCACAAGACGCTCGGCTCCTGGACGCAAAGCGCCGTAATGAACGTACAAAGCGACCGCGTGGACATGGACGCCATCGACGACAAACTGCAATGCGTCGAAACGACAAGCCCTTCCTACGCACTCATGTCAACGTTGGACATCAACGCGCAAATTTTGGAGCGGCACCGCAGCGCGCTGATGGATGAATGGCGGCGCAATATCGAATATTTCCACAAAACGAGCCGTAACGTCCGAGGATTGCGCGTCCTTGCGCCAAAGGACGGCTACGACTGCACCAAGATCGTTTTTTCCCTCTCCCGAAGCGGTTGCGAAATCAAACGCACGCTCGAAGATGTGTACGGCGTCTACCCCGAACTGCATTCGGGGGATCTTGTGATGTGTATGACGGGCGTCGGCAACACGCGCGCGCACTACCGGCGCCTTGTTTCCGCCCTGCGGGGAATATCCGCCGCCGCGCGTGATTCAGACAAGCCGAACGGCCCGAACAATCCACAGTGCGTCCGCACACAAGCCCCGCGCGCAGACGCGGCCGCAGCGTCATGTTGGAACAATCGAAACGAAACGCGCCCGGTCCCGCGCAAAACCGAGTGCGTGCCCTTGGGAAAAGCGGCGGGGCGCGTTTGCGCCCAAAGTCTTGTCCCTTATCCTCCGGGCATTCCGCTCATCTGTCCCGGAGAAATATTCACGCGCCAAACGATCGACTGCGTCCGCGCGTTTCGTGCGGACGCAGTCGCCGTACTTGGGATCGTGAACGGAGACGCCGTGCGCGTGGGAACGGACGACGACTGACGGCGCCCGGCGCGCGGGAACGCGCGGGAGACGGAAAGGAAGAGACATGAAGATTCACATCATCTATACGGGCGGCACCATCGGATCCGCCATGGGAAGAGACGGCGCCCTCGCAGTGAGCGATGCGCAAAGCGCAATGGACGACGATTTCCCCGCAGCAAGCGGCAGGGAGAACGCAACGCGGGGCGACGCGATCATTTTCTCCGTTTCCCGTCCGCTTCGGATACTCAGCGAAAATATGGACGCCGCCTGTTGGAACCTGTTGATCGACCATATCCGTTCCTTGCATCCCACGGATGCGGACGCGCTTTTTGTCACGCACGGCACGGACAATCTCGCCTATACGGCGAATTTGCTGGCGCTCCTGCTCCACGGTCTCACCCTGCCCGTCTTTCTCATCTCTTCCGATCGGCCGCTCCGCGACAAACGCGCCAACGGACGCGCCAATTTTGATGAAGCCGTCCGCATGACCCGAATCGGCGCGTCGCCCGGCGTATACGTCCCTTACCGAAACACCGACGGCGTCATGCGCGTCCACCGCGGCGAACGGCTCCTGCAGGCCGGGGATTTCAGCGACGGCTTTTCGTCCGTGACCGACCCCGGCGTCAACAACCTGACCCGCATCGCGCGGATGATTCGGGAGGATGCGGACAAACCGCTCCCGAATGCGGAGAAACCGCTCCTGTACGCCCTGAATGCGATCACAACGCGCGTCGCGTCGATCCGGCCGTATCCGGACATACGGTACGATCTCTTCGATCCGACGCGGACAGACGTCATTCTCCACGGGACCTATCATTCATTCACCGCGGCCGAGTCTTTGATAGGATTCGCGAAACGCGCGCGCGAAAACAACATCGATGTTTGCCTTGCCCCGATGCTTTCCCGATCCGAAAAGATGTACGAATCCACAAAGAGGATATTGGATTCCGGTCTCGTCCGTCCGCTGTACGACATGAGCTTTGAGATGGCTTACGCATATCTCCTGATCCGTCCGTCCGTCCCGAAGCGCCGCGCCTGAGTCTGCCGTCTATTCGCTTGTATCCACGGAACTGTTCGTATAGACTTTCTGCACATCGTCGTTGTCGTCCAATGCATCGATGAGTTTGACGAGGGATTTCAGTTCGCTGTCATTCTTCGGTTCTGTTTCGATGTTCGGCACCTGCTCGATGTCCGCCTCCAGCAACGCGTATCCCGCGTCGCGCAGCGCGTCGGCAACGGCGGGAAAATCCTCTGTGGAAGTGACGATTTCAAAATACTCGTCCTCCGTTTTCATATCCTCGGCGCCCGCGTCCAAAGCGGTTTCCAAAAGGGCGTCTTCGTCGATGCCCGCGCCCTGTTCAATCAGAATGATCCCTTTGCGTTCGAACATGTATGCGACACAGCCCGGAACGCCCAGGTTGCCGCTGTGTTTGTCAAAGATGTGCTTGACGGCCGAAGTTGTGCGATTCTTGTTGTCCGTAAGCGTTTCGACGACGACCGCGACGCCGCCGGGCCCGTAGCCCTCAAAAGTGACCGTTTCATAGGTTTCGCCCTCGAGTTCGCCCGTTCCTTTTTTGATGGCTCTCGTGATCTTGTCGTTCGGGAGATTGATCGCTTTCGCTTTTTCAATGGCATTTTTCAGTGAGGCGTTGTATTCGGGATCGCCGCCCGCTTTTGCCGCCATCATGATGGCTCTCGTGTACTTCGTGAAAAGCGCGGCGCGCTTGCTGTCCTGCGCCGCTTTCCTCCCCGCTATTGTCCCGTGTCTGCCCATGTATCTTTCTCCCTTCGCCCTCGGTTCGCTTTTACAACGCTTATTATACCAAACAGACGCTCCCCCGTACAAGTACCCGTGCAAAAAGGCCAACGGATCGGCGCGAAAGAATGAACCGGAGCTTGCATTTCGTATCGCTTCCATATATAATAATATCCGACAGGCAGCTCTGTATCGACGGAACACAGCGGAAAAAGATCAGGATACAGATTTGACTTGAATTGAAAAGATATTTGCGGACAAGGCGCAAAACGGGGTTTTCATGATGGAACAGAATTTTTTCACGGTAATCGTCGCGCATATGGCGATCGTCTGGATTGTGTTGGCGATCATCTTCGCGACAATCGAGGGTTTCACGTTCGGCTTGGTGACCATATGGTTCACCGTGGGCGCATTGGTCGCGGCCATTGTTGCCCTGATTGGCGGCAACCTCCCCGCGCAGCTGATCGCATTTTTTGCGATCAGCATCATCCTGCTCGTCTTCACAAGACCGATCTTGGTCAAGCATCTGAAAGTCGGCAAAGAGAAGAACAACATCGAAATCATCGAAGGAAAACGCGGTTTGGTGACCGAAATGATCGCACCGTTCAAAAGCGGTTTGGTCAAAGTGAACGGCATCGTCTGGACGGCGGTCGGCGAAACGCCTGACGCCGCCGCCGAAGTCGGTCAGGAAGTGGAGGTCATCCGGGTGGAAGGCGTGAAACTGATCGTCAGTCCGGTTCCCGCCAAGCCGACGACATAGTGTCCAAACAAAACAGTTTTTCGCGATGGACGCTCCGGTTCCGTAACGGAATGCGTTACGCGAAGTGAAACGCAAATTTACAACAGTAAGGAGGACAACATGTATTCATCCCCGTCTATCGCCCAAATCTTCACCATCATAATTTTGTTGCTCATCGTTGTGATCGTCATCCTCCGCAACGTCAGGGTCGTACCGCAGGCAAAAGCCTATGTGATTGAGCGGCTCGGCGCCTACAACGGGACATGGCAGGTGGGTCTGCATTTTAAAATCCCGGTCATCGATCGAATTGCAAACAGGGTATCTTTAAAGGAGAATGTCTTGGATTTCCCACCGCAGCCGGTCATCACAAAAGACAACGTAACGATGGAAATCGACACCGTCATCTACTATCAGGTAACCGATCCGAAACTCTACACCTACGGCGTGGAATATCCTTTGGCGGCCATCGAAAATCTGACGGCGACGACACTCAGAAACATCATCGGAGATTTGGAGCTGGACGAATCCCTGACGAGCCGCGAACACATCAACGCGCGCATGAGGGAAGTCTTGGACGAGGCGACGGACAGTTGGGGCATCAAGATCAACCGCGTGGAGGTGAAGAACCTTACGCCGCCCCGGGACATCCTGAGCGCGATGGAAAAGCAGATGAGAGCGGAAAGAGAGCGGCGTGAAGCCATTCTGCGCGCGGAAGGCGAAAAACGATCATCGGTCCTCATCGCGGAAGGAAACAAGCAGGCGCAAATACTTGAGGCGGAAGCGCTCAAAGCAGCCAAAATACTGGACGCGGAAGCGACAAAGGAACGGCAGATATTGGAAGCGACGGGCGAAGCGGAAGCCATACTGCTCGTACAGAAAGCGACGGCCGACGGCATCCGTCTGATCGTCGAATCCGCTCCGACGGAACAGGTGATCGCAATCAAGGGTTTGGAAGCTTTCGAGAAAGCCGCGGACGGCAAAGCGACGAAGATCATCATT
>JAISML010000025.1 GCA_031276775.1 Eubacteriales Family XIII. Incertae Sedis bacterium
AACTGTGTCACAGCTTGGTCGATTACAACGGAAATCTCGACATCCAACTTGAAATGTGGCTGCGCGCCCTCGGAAAGAGCAAAGAATTGGACGACTGGCGCGCGCTTCTGCGATGAGCGGGAAGCCATGCCCCTCCGGAATTTTTTTTGAAAACCCGGTTGACAAGCGAAACAATATGTGTTAAAAAATAATTAGCACTCACCGGCATAGAGTGCTAACAATGGAGTCGGATGAAATATAAACAAAGAAAGGAGTTGTTGATCATGGCAGGACTGATTCCGTTCAATCGGCGTAACACAGAACTCGCACGCGCAGGCACAGGTTTTGAAGATTTTTACAACATGCTTGACGACTTTTTCAGCGATAATTGGCTGTCGGGTCGCAATCTGTTGCGGGATACGTTCAAAATCGACATTGAGGAGAAAGAAAATGAATACTGCGTCGAAGCGGAATTGCCCGGGATCGCAAAAGATGAAATCGATCTGGGCGTTGAGGACGACAACCTCATTATTTCCGTGAACCGCACGGAGGAAGCCAACAAGGACGGCAAAAATTACATTCACAGGGAGCGGCGCGCCGCTTCCATGAGCCGCCGGATTCGTTTGGCGAACGCGAAGCTCGACGCGATCAAGGCGAAACTCGAAGAGGGGGTTCTGAGCGTCACAATCCCGAAAGATGACAAGTCGGGCGCCTTGCGCAAGATCGCGATCGAATGACGTTGCACTTCAGGATTGAATCGGCAGACCGTATGCGCAGCGCAGCGTGCGAAGCGTCGTCGGTCAGGAAAAGATATCCGTCGGTCATGCCGGCGGATATCCGTTTAGAAAGCGCGGAAATGCGATGCCGTGCGTTTTAATACTTTAATCAGGAACACGGCTGCGGTGATCTTCAGCGCGTCCCCGACGAGGAAAGGGATGACGCACAGGAAGAGGGCGGCGGCAAAGGTCGTCTTCGCAGAGATCATGAACCAGGCCGTGCCGAGGGTATAGCACGCGATCAAGCCCGCAAGCAACGCGCCGATCAGTTTCCAAACAGGCGGGGTTTTCACGGCGCCGACGATGGCGCCGACGACGAACGCCGCCGCCGCGTAGCCGATGATGTACCCGCCCGTGGGACCGGCCAATGTGCCGAGACCGCCTTGAAAACCCGAGAAGACGGGCAGACCGACGGCGCCGAGCAGGATGTAGATCGCCTGACTGAGACAACCGTATTTTGCCCCGAGCAGGCCGCCCGCCAGATATACCGACAACAGCGCGAGGTTGATGGGAACGACGGTGAACGGCAACGGAATTTGAATGATGGAACCGACGATCGTCAAGGCGGCGAACAGTGCGCACAAAATCAGGGAATAAAGGCGGTTTCGGCTTGCGGCTGCGCGCGCGCCGGGCGTGATCGTCTTGTTGCGTGTGTCCATAAAATCCGGGATGCCTTTCGTTTGCTTTGCTGTCTTTTTTCCGTGCGGCGCGTTCAAGCGCCACGCTTCTTTCGTCATAGGCTTTACTGTACCGGAAGCGGATTCATATTGTCAACTATTTATATGAATAAAGTTTACAATAGGCGTTTCCCGGCAGTACCCGGGAGGACGATCCTGCGGAGGAAACGGACAATCTGCGCGTGCGCATGAGTCTGCCCATCAGCGGCGACATCGTTCCCACCCGCAGTTTTGTCGGCTGCAATGGCGGGCTGCGCCTGATCGACGGGATCTGCGCCGGCATTGCCGCAGTCAAATAGGTTTGCAACGCAAGGCGAATTTTTGTAACGAAAACCGAATTGCTCCGTCTAATTGATATAATATTCAAAGAAAGGAGGCGGTGGTGTGGACGCAGAGTTTGAACAGCTTTACAATGCCTATTACATGAAAGTGTTCTCGTTTGTCCTCGTCAAGACAGGCAACCATGATCTGTCCGAGGAACTGACGCAAAAGACATTTTACAAGGCTTGGACGACCGAAAGCAAGTATCGGGGCGGTTCAACGGAATTCACATGGTTATGCGCGATAGCCAAGCGCCTGATCGCCGACGCGTTTCGGGAACGGAGCCGCAGATCGGAATTCCCCGGCGAAAAAATTTCCGATGTCGATTTGGAAAACGCGCTTGTGGGGGAGGACACGGCGTTTCGTGCCCATCAAGCGCTTCACATGCTGGAAGAACCGTACAAGGAAGTGTTTCAACTTCGTGTTTTCGGAGAGTTGGCATTCCGGCAGATAGCTTTGCTGTTCGGCAAGACGGAAAACTGGGCCCGCGTCACGTACCACCGCGCCCGTCTGAAAATTCAGGAAAGGATGGAATCACAATGAAATATGCATGCGAATTGGTCAGGGATCTCTTGCCCCTCTATCATGACGGGGTTTGCAGCGGCGAAAGCAAACGGCTTGTGGAGGAGCATTTGTCGGAATGCGCGGAATGCAAAAGAGAACTGCGCAAAATGGACGACAACGCCATGGACAGGCATTTGCGCGAGGAGCGCGACGATATTGTCGGGCGTCACGCGCGGGCGGAGAAGAAAAAATCTGTCGTTGCGGGTATAGCCGCAGCGTGTATCCTGACCGTTCCGATACTCGTGTGCCTGATCGTCAATTTGGCGACGGGTCACGGCCTGGACTGGTTTTTTATCGTACTGGCCGCGATCATGGTGGTCGCCTCGCTGACGGTTGTTCCGTTGATTGCGGAGGAACGCAAAGGGATACGGACTTTGGGTTGCTTTGCGGCCAGCCTGACGCTTCTGCTTTTGGTCTGCTGCCTGTACACAGGGGGAGATTGGTTCTTTGTGGCTGTGATTCCGATCCTCTTCGGACTGTCGGTCCTGTTCGCTCCGTTTGCGGTGGACTACCTGCCGCTGCGGGGATTCGCCGCCCAAAACAAAGGTCTGTTGGTCATGGGACTCGATACCGTTCTTCTGTATGCGGTCGTCCTGACGGGCGGGCAGTACGCCGGCTTTGACGTTTCACATTGGCAACAGGCGCTGCTGATTACGGCCGTCTGTCTCTTGCTTCCGTGGGGTCTGTTCCTGACGATCCGCTATGCAAAGATAAATGGGCTTGCCCGTGCGGGGATCTGCGCGCTGTTCGGCTGCACGTTTGTGTCCTTGATACAGGATGTAATTACCGGACTCACCGGCGGCATTCTGCGGTTGACGATGGCGCAGGCGAATTTTGACGCATGGAACGATACTGCGGCGCTCCAGGGAAATGTTTACATGCTCATCTTCCTCACGGGCTGCGTCGTCGGCGGCGGATTGATCGTCGCGGGGGCGCTGCGCGGAAAAAAGGCAGATAGGCGGTAACGTTTCCCTGACGCCGGCTCTTGCATTTGCCGGATCCTGCATTTGATGAACGATCGCACTTGACTTTATCGCTTTAGCGTGATAAATTAGAATAGCAAAACGGCTCGTGCGGCGGAGGACTGCCGCAGGACTGCGGGCGATGACGACGGAGTGACGGATCGACGGATTGAGGGGTTCGACTTATGCCGAAATATGACAGAATTACGCCGGAGGGAACGCGGGATCTGCTCTTTGAGGAGTGCGCGGTTCAGAATGGGATCGAAAAGCAATTGCGGGAGGTCTTTGAGACGCGCGGCTACGGGGAGGTACGGACGCCGGGGTTTGAGTTCTACGATGTGTTTTCCGCGAAAGCCGACTACTATCCGCAGGAGAGCATGTATAAGTTTTCGGACGCCCGCGGCAGACTCGTCACCGTGCGACCCGACAGCACGATCCCCATTGCCCGCATGACCGCGACGAAACTGCGGGGCTGCGCGCTCCCGATCCGCCTCTATTACGCGCAGAGGGTGTACAGGCAACAGCAGGAACTCAGAGGGCGGAGCGGGGAGATCATGCAGATGGGCGTCGAGCTCATCGGCGCGTCCGGTTTTGATTCCGATGTGGAGATCTTGACCATGGCGGCGGATGCGTTGCGGGCGGCTTCGTCCGCGCGTTACAGGATGGAGATCGGGCATGTGGGCTTTTACAAGCTGCTCATGGCGCAACTCGACGCTTCGGAGGAGGACAAGGAACTGATTCACAGGTACATCGCCTCCAAGAATTACGCGAGCCTGGACGATATTTTGGAGCGGTGCCCGCCGGGTCGGACGGCTGAGATACTCCGCCGTCTGCCGAGATTGTTCGGGAACGCGGACGCGCTCAGGGAAGCCGCCGATTTGGTCAAAAACAGCGATGCGCGGCTGACGGACAGGATCCGGTATTTGGAACGGATATTTGCCGTGTTGGAGGAACGGGGTTTGGCGGATCGCATCATGATCGATTTCGGACTGGTCAATCAAGCGGAGTATTACAGTTCCCTGGTCTTTCGCGGGTATATGGAGCGTACCGGGGCTCCGGTGCTTTCAGGGGGACGATACGACGATCTTTTTTCGGATTTCGGCAACGATCTGCCGGCGACGGGCTTTGCCCTGAACATCGATCTGTTGGCCGGCGCCGCGCTGCGCGGCAAGGAGGCTCCGCTTGGGGACGGGACGGATCTGAAAACGTCCGGAAAGTTGCGCGTCGCCCTCACGAAAGGCAGATTGGAAAAGAGCTTCGTGGCTCTGATGGAAGCGGCGGGATACGATTGTTCCGGCATGCGGGAAAAGGGCAGGAAACTGTTGATCGCCTTGCCGAATACGAAGATGGAAATTTTTCTCGCCAAAGCGCCGGATGTCATCACTTATGTGGAACACGGGGTCTGTGACGTCGGCGTCGTCGGGAAAGATACGCTCATCGAACATGGCGGCACCTCCTACGAGATCATGACTTTGGGTATTGGGAAATGTTCGTTCGCCTTGGCCGCGCCCGC
>JAISML010000026.1 GCA_031276775.1 Eubacteriales Family XIII. Incertae Sedis bacterium
TCCTATGTGTTTCATCCCTATTCCTTGGTCAAGGATCATCGCACGGATACGGAAAACGGCAATGTGCAAGCCGTAATGGACGGAGAACTGGATCTGTTCATCAACGCGAAATTGAAGCAGAGGGACAATTGAGATGGCTGCGCGAACGGAGCGGAGACGCGCGCGCGTCGATACGGTTCTTCTCGATTTTGACGGGACGATCATGGACACGAACGGACTGATCGTCCGCTCGTGGCAGCATACGTTCCGCACCCTGACGGGGAACGAGGCGCCGGTGGGGCAAATACTGAATTCCTTTGGCGAATTGCTTCCGAATACGGCGGAGCGTTTTTTTTCCGCCGCGCGCAAAGAGGAAGCGGTCCGCGTCTACCGGGCTTATCACACCGATTGCTTCGAAGACGCCATCGAGCTGTTTCCCGGAATCTTGGAGTTGCTGCAAACACT
The DNA here is from genome assembly GCA_031276775.1 of Eubacteriales Family XIII. Incertae Sedis bacterium. Classification (GTDB taxonomy): domain Bacteria; phylum Bacillota; class Clostridia; order Peptostreptococcales; family Anaerovoracaceae; genus JAISGB01. The sequence goes on from JAISML010000026.1 coordinate 445, forward strand.
GAAAGCGGAAAGATATCTGATCGGTTTGGTCACGTCGCGGCTCGCGCACACAACGCGGCAGGGACTCAAAAAGTACGATCTGTGCCGCTATTTCGATTCGCTCGTCACCGAGGAAGACACGGAGAAGCCCAAACCCGATCCCGCCCCCATCCTGCTGTCGTTGCGCAACTTGGGCAGAAGTCCTGAAAACGCCGTCATGGTCGGGGACACGTTGCATGACATCCGGTGCGCGCGCAACGCAGGCGTACGCGCGGCGCTCGTGTCGTGGTCGTTGGCTGTGCCGGAAGCTGCGAAAACCGGAAAAGACGCGCCGGACTTCATCCTCAAAACGCCCGCCGCGCTTCCCGCCATCCTGCGCGATCTCAACGCGGAGCCCGCCCCGGTCGGGCATACCGACTGACGCTGACGGCCGCAGCGGCGCTTGCTCACCAAATCCCGCTGCCTTTCGGCTTCGGATCGATCTTTCCCGCCGCCCGTTTTAGGACGAGTCCCGCGATCAGATACGCGGCGGACAGACATTTTATCGCGAGGATGATGACGCTGAACGGATCCGCGCCGCCGTAGGTTTCGATGTAATAATCCCCCCAGTCGGCTTCATACCACGGGAAAAAGGCAAATGCGCCGATCAGCCCGAGGACGCCGAACAGCAGGAATATCGCGGACGTCCGATGCAGATCCCCTTCGGCCAAGCCCGTCCGGGGATTGTTCGGAAATTTTTCGGGCTGTTTTTTGCTCATTCCGCCGTATATTTTCCGCCAGATCACGTACATGATGGGGGAGGATACCAACCCGACCATGCCGCCCAAAAAGTAATCCGATCCGTTGAGGAACAAAGCGAAAAGCGCGATTGCGACGCCCGGCGCGACGAGGACGGTCACTCCGCGCTTGCCGAACGGAATCCTGAAAGGGCGCGGCATATCGGGTTCCGTGTATCTGAGTCGGGCGGCCGAGAGGAAGACCAACACGTAATCGACCATCAGAAGCATGACGTCCACGGTGACCAGGATTTTAAAATCAAGGCGGATGAAGATCAGACTGAACGCCGCCATCGACAGAATGCCGATGTACGGTGTGTGGAATTTTCTGCTCAGCCTGCTGATGGATTTTGGCGCGAGACCGTCCTCCGACATGGCGTAAAAGCCTCTCGTGACCGCGATCATCTGCGTGTTGAAGATCGAGAGGTTCGACAGGGTCGCCACGATCATGAATGCCGGAATCCCCCACGATCCCAACAGCGCGAGCGTGTGTCCGAACGACACCCCGTCGGTGGTGGACCAGTCCGCCCATTGCCCCACGGACGCCAAGCCCGCTATGGTCGGCAGGATGTACGAGGCGGCCGTCAGCGGAAGAACGATCAGCAGTCCTTTGTATATCACGCTTTTGTCCTTGACCTCCCCCGCCAGATTCGACATGGCGGTGTAGCCCGAGTACATCCACATGCCGATGGAAAGGCTTGCGCCGACGGCCGCGAAATAGGAATAATCCTCCGGGATCATCGGCTTGAACGGATTGTAATTCCAATGCGCGAATCCGACGGCCGAGATCACGGCGAACGTGATGAGAATGGTCAGGGATATCACATTGCTGACCCAGCTGATCTCTTTCAACCCTCTGATGTTGATGTACGTAAAAATCAAAATAAAGGCGGCGCCCAACAGGTAGCGCGCGGGACCGTTCATGGGGACGACAAAGTTCACATAGGACACGGCAAGCACGATGTAGAGCGTGTTGTCCAAATAACAGGAAAGCGTCCTGCACCAGCAGGCCTGAAAGCCCCAAAACTCTCCGAGACCCCGCTGCACCCATTTGTAGAAGCCGCCGGCTTCCGGCATGGCGGAACCGAGTTCGGCGGAAACCAAAGCCTGCGGACCGGCCCATAAGAACGGCAGCGCGCACAGCATGACGATCGTCAGTCCCGGTCCCGATTCGGGTATCATTTCCTCGATGCCGAACGCCCCGGCCGCCACAAGGCAATACATGATCATGACGGCGCTTCCCAAACTGATGTTGTGTTCTTTCAGCGTGGTCGGCCGTGCGGTGGTTTTCCTGCTCATCCTGCGCTCCTTTCTTCGCTGCTTCCGATCCCCTGCGCGCCGATCGGCGCGATCGGCTGCGGACCGACGGGTTCGTGAAACGTCTGCGTCCCCGGCGCCGCGCACACATCGGGCGCGCACGGCGCTTCCCGCCCGCGCCGGGCGCCATGATTTTTATTCCGCAACTCCTTTGCTGAATTGCAATGACCTTATTGCTGTTCGTACGCCGGGTGTGGAGTTTTGTACTTGATTGAATTATAATATTATAATATCGTTGCGACGCGCAATCAATACTTTCATGTATTTTTGTGATTGTTGTAATTGTTGGGAACGGAGGAAAATCCGATGAAAGCATTTGTTTTGGGAGCCGGCGGACAGGGCGGTCCGTGCGCGTCCATTTTGGCAAGGGACAAAGAAGTGACGGAGGTCGTGCTGGGGGATATCAATCCGGACGCCGCCGCCCGCGTGGCGGAGAAGATCGGCGGCGGGAAAATAAAAACCGTCAAGGCGGACGCGGCCAAGGCGGACGAAATCGCCGCGTGCGCGCGGGGAGCCGATGTGCTGTTCGATATGGTGATACCGGAGTTTTCCCCCCATGTTCTCCGGGCGGCTTTGGACATCGGCGCGCATTACGTGAGCACCGCGTTCGATCAGCCGTTTTGGGAGGAACTGATCTACGGCAGACCGCTTACCTTGGACAAAGAACTGAAAGAAGCGAACCTGACGGCGGTCATGGGTTGTGGGATGGCGCCCGGTTTTATCAACGTGATAACCAAACATTACACGGATCGGCTGGATACCGTTGAGAGCGTCAAACTGCGCATCGCCAAAAAGAAATTGGGCGTGGAGGAAATGCTCGCCCCGTGGAATCCGGGCTGGTCGCCGAGGCAGGCGCTGTTGGACTGCGCGGAGCCGGCCTATTTTGTCGAAAATGGCAAAATAACGGAAACGGCGCCGTATTCGGGTTTGGAAGTTTATGATTTCCCGCCGCCCATCGGACCGGCGCAGGTGACGCATCACGCGCACGAAGAACCGCTCACCCTGGCTTACTCGATCGGAAAAGGATTGCAATACTGCGATTTCAAATATTATCTTTCCCCGCAGCCCGCAGCCTATGTTACGGCGGGCTTGGCGTCGACGGCGCCGGTCCGGATCGGCGGCGCGGAGATCCGCCCCATCGATCTGTTGGTGAAACTCCTGCCGAAATCCGAGAACGCGTTTCTCAACGAGGATCCCGACCGGTACGTGCAGGCGGACAAAGAACAGTTCGTGTGCCTGATGAGTGAAATACGCGGAACGCGGAACGGGCGGGACAAAACCTATAAAATCCACATGCCGAAATTGACCGCCAACGGCGGCAAGCTGCGGGAACTGTTCGGCACATCGCTGATCCATGTCGCGTTGCCCGCCGTCATTGCGGCAAAGATGGCCCTTGCGGGTACGAAGAAAGGGTTGGTTTTTCCGGAAGAATTGGACGCGGCGGACTTTTTGAAACGATTTTTGGACACGGGCATCCCGTATGAATGGCATGAAATGTGACAAGGAGAAAATCGCCGCAGGACGGCGAAACGAAGGAGAAAGACATGGCAAAACGAATATTGATCCTGGGCGTCGGCGCGCAGGGCTCCACTGTGGCGAAACGCATGAACGAAGAAGCGGACGTGGCGGAGATCGTCTGCGCCGATTGCGATCCCAAAGCGGTGGACGCCTTGGTTGCGGATTTGGACAAAGCGACGGGCGCGCGCGTGGACGCGCGGGACAAAGCGGGCATCGTCGCGGCGGCGCGGGGCGTCGATCTGATCGTCAACGGTCTGCCGCTCGCGTGGCACGGGAATGTGTTGGACGCGGCCTTGGAAGTGAAAGCGCATTATCAGGATTTTGCGGCGACGGATGCGCTGGCAGGGGACTGGATCGAAAGCATTCGCGTCCTCTACGATGTATACGGACCCAAATTCAAAGCGATCGACCGGACCGCCATTGTGGGGACGGGTTCCGCGCCCGGTCTGATCTGCGCGGCTTCGCGGCGGGCCGTCAGGGAACTGGATGTCTGCGAAACCATCAACAACATCGTCTTTGAAGGCGTGGAAGCCAAACGTTTTCTGCCGTTTTGGTGGTCGCCCGTCACCGCGCTGACCGACATGGGCGAACGCGCTTACGCGGTCAGGGACGGCGCGCTCATCCGGACGGAGCCTTTCGATCTGCCCATCAAACGCTTCTATGATTACATGGGTTTGGACGCGCCCGTCACCCTCACGGAGCACAGCCACGATGAACCTGTGCACTATTGGTTCAACAGGGAGACCTTTTTCAAGGGCGTAAAAAATGTCAGTTTCAAGTACGGCGGCGCGGGTGTGGAATTTGCGAAGCCGCTTTACCGCGCGGGTTTGCTGTCAAAGCAAGCCGAAAACGTGAACGGGACGGAGATCGTGCCCTTTGATCTCGTTTTGAGTCACGTGCCGCCCGCACCCAAGTACAAAGAGGAGATCGAGGCAATTCTGGAAGAAGGTCTGGTGACGGACACCGGTTGCATGGTCGTTGAGGCTTACGGGAAGAAGGACGGAGCGGACGTGATGGTCGAAGTGCACGTATTTGCCCCGGGCTTGGCCGATTCGTTTGCCCGCGCCGGTCTCACCGCCGAGATGTACCTGACGGGGCAGGGCGGCGCGTTGTTCACAAAATTGTTCGTCGAGGACAGGTATACGCAGAAAGGTCTGATCTCTTCGGACATGCTCACGGATGAACAAGTGGACCGCTATTTTGAACTGGCCGCGGAGCTCGGAATCGGGATCCGGACGGAGATCAGGCGCGTGTGAATGCCTGAAACGCCGATCCGGGGAAGGAAACCGCCGGCATCGGAGGAACGGGATGCGCTTATTTCCGGGAGTTTGCGAAGCAATGCAAAGGAGGGACGGTATGTGTGCTGAATGGAACATCGCAAGACAGACAATTGAGGAGGGTCGGACGAGCCTTGGCGTCGAATTGGGCTCCACGCGCATCAAAGCGGTATTGATCGGGGCGGATCACCAACCTTTGGGTTCCGGGAGTTTTGAATGGGAAAACAGATTTGAAAACGGCGTGTGGACCTACCGGCTGGAGGATGTTTGGTCGGGTATTCAAAACAGCTTCCGCAGCCTCTCTGCGGACATCCGCGGAAGATATGACGCGGAACTCCGATCCGTCGGTTCCATCGGGGTTTCCGCGATGATGCACGGTTATCTGGTTTTCGACGCCGACGGGAACCAATTGGTTCCCTTTCGTACCTGGCGGAACACGTCCACGGAACGCGCCTCCGCCGGACTCACGGATCTCTTTCGGTTCAACATTCCGCAACGGTGGAGCGTCGCGCACCTTGGCCAGGCGATCTTAAACAAGGAAAGCCATGTCGGGGATATCGCGTTCATGACCACGTTGGCGGGTTATGTGCACATGAAATTGACGGGGCAAAAAGTGCTCGGGATCGGAGATGCTGCGGGTATGTTCCCCGTGGACGGCGTTTCAGGGACTTACAACGGGAAGATGCTGGCCCGGTTCGATGAATGGGCGGAGGACTTGAATTTTGGCCGGAAGCTGAAAGACATATTGCCGCGGATTTTGACCGCGGGGGAAACTGCGGGAGTCCTGACGCCCGAAGGGGCGAGACTGCTGGATCCCGACGGTCTCTTGGCGCCGGGGGCGCCGCTGTGTCCGCCGGAAGGCGATGCGGGAACGGGGATGGTCGCGACGAACAGCATCGCCGAACGGACGGGCAACATTTCCGCCGGAACGTCGATATTCGCCATGGCGGTATTGGAGAAAGAACTGTCGGCCGTTTACAAAGAGATCGATATGGTGACGACGCCGACGGGGCGGCCTGTCGCCATGGTGCACTGCAACAACTGTACCTCGGATTTGGATGCGTGGGTGGGTCTGTTCGATGAGGTCACGCGACTGTTCGGCTGCGGCGCCGACAAGTCCGGGCTGTACGACATGCTGTACCGCAAGGCGCTGGAAGGGGAGGCGGATTGCGGCGGGCTGCTCAGCTGCAATTATCTTTCGGGAGAACCCATCACGGACTTTGGGGAAGGCCGGCCGCTGTTTGCCCGTATGCCGGAAAGCCGTTTCACGCTCGGAAATTTTATGCGCTGCCTCCTGTTCGCGGCCATGGGCACGATCAAAATCGGCATGGACATTCTGACGGAAAAAGAACAGGTCCGATTGGAACAATTGATGGGACACGGCGGCCTGTTCAAAGTGAAAGACGTCGGTCAGCGGCTGATGGCTTCCGCGTTGCGTGTTCCCGTCACCGTGATGGAAACCGCCGGGGAAGGCGGCGCTTGGGGGATCGCGCTTTTGGCGGCCTATATGCGGCAGCGCGACGCCGCGGAAACCCTGGAGGCCTATCTCAGCCAAAAGGTGTTCGCCGAATCCGCGGGCGTCAGCGTCCGGCCCGAGGAAACGGATACGCAGGGCTTCCTCGCTTTCATGCGCCGCTACAGGGAAGGGCTGGCCATCGAACGAACTGCGGTTGAACATATGAAGTAAGGGATGCGGCGGAGCAGATCCGGCGCCGCATCCCGGAGACCCCGGCGCGGAATCCCGCAACGGCGGCGGGCGGCTGGGAAATGGAGGGAATATGCTTGAGAATTTAAAACAACTCGTTTGCGAGGCCAATCTTTTGTTGCCTCAATATGGTCTCGTTACTTTGACCTGGGGCAATGTGAGCGCGGTGGATCGGGAAGAAGGTTTGGTTGTCATCAAACCCAGCGGCCTGGACTATGCGACGATGAAGCCCCGGGATATGGTGGTCGTGGACTTGAAGAGCGGCGAGAAAGCGGAAGGCGACCGCAAACCGTCCTCCGATACGCCCACGCATTTGGAACTGTACCGCAGTTTTTCCGGGATCGGCGGCATTGTGCACACCCACAGCAGATGGGCGACGATCTTCGCGCAGGCGCGGAAAGGGATTCCGCCTTTCGGGACGACGCACGGCGATTATTTTCACGGAACCGTCCCCTGTACGCGCCTGATGACGCCGGAAGAGATCGACGCCGGTTACGAAGCGGAAACGGGCAAGGTGATCGCGGAAGCTTTCCAAGATATCCGGGCAAGCGACGTCCCGGCGGTTTTGGTGGCGAACCACGGCCCTTTCACTTGGGGGACGGACGCCTCCGACGCCGTTCACAACGCGGTGGTTCTGGAAGAAATCGCATTCATGGCCTGGCACAATCAGATGGCGAATCCGGACACTCCGCCGTTGCAAAAAGAATTGTTGGACAAACACTACCTGCGCAAGCACGGCGCCAACGCGTATTACGGACAATAGCGGACGCGCCGGGCAATGCCGCATCCGGCGCCGCATCCCGGAGACCCCGGCGCGGAATCCCGCAACGGCGGCGGGCGGCTGGGAAATGGAGGGAATATGCTTGAGAATTTAAAACAGGTTAAATGAAAACTTTAGCGTGGCCCTAAGCGCGACCCTGTGGTTGATTTTGCGGCGGGTGAGCCCGGCTGACTCCGAAAATGAGATTATTTACACGGCTTGCAAACAATGCTATACTGTAAGGCGAAGAATACGCGCGGACAAGACAGGAGGGGATGATGGGCAGAGGCGGCGGAGGAGGCGGTTCCGGCGGCGGAGGCGGGGGCGGCAGAAGTTTCGGGAGCAGCGGCAGCGGAAGCAGAAGCTTTGGGCATGTGAGCAGTTCCTCACGCGGCGGGTCTTCCCCGGGACGCGGCAGAGGCGGCGGCGGCAACGGTTGGGGCGGCGGTTCCGGCGGCGGCGGATGGCATCGCGAGCGTCGGTGGAGTCGCAGTTACGGCGGTTACAACGATTACGGACACCGCAGAGGTTATGGCGGGAGACGCACGAGATCGGGCGTTTCCGCGATCGTGACGCTTGCGTTCGTGGTGTTGATGGTCTTTATTCTCACGCTCTTCAACAATTCGAGATCTGCCGTGCCCGCATCCACCTACGAGCGGGAACCTTTGGGAAAAGGTCTTGCGGCGGAAACCGCGTATCTGAAAGACGATGCCCATTGGATCGACAATGTGCGCGAAGTCGAACGGGCGATGAAGTACTTCTACGACAAGACCGGCGTCCGTCCGTATCTGTGGATTGCCGAATCTTTGGGCGGTTCGTCCTATGTTACGGACGACGAGGCGAACGCCGCCCTGAACGACCTGTATGATGCGGAGATCAGCGACGAGGCGCATATCGTGGTGCTGTTCCTGGAGACGAGCGACAGCGATTACGACATCTATTATGTCGCGGGATCCGCCGCGAAGACCGTGATGGATCAGGAAGCCTGCGATATTTTGATGAATTATTTCATCAAGTATTACACGCGCGACTACGACGACAACGAATATTTCTCACAGGTGTTCAGAGACACGGCGGACAGGATCATGTCCAAAACCGTATCGACAGGCGTAATTGCGTTCGGCGGGGTTGCGGGGATCGTCGTGTTGGTCGTCCTGCTCCTGTTCATTACCTCGATGGTGAAAAAGGGAAACGAGCGGAAACGGCTCAACGCGGAAATATTGAATACGCCGATCGACAGGGACGACGCGTTTGACATACAGGACGAAGCGGAGAAGAAAGCGAAAGAGTATGAGTGAGGAAGGCTCCTCACCTGTGCGTTTGCCGGGATCAACCGATTCGGCATGGCGGGCGCCTTGCGCCTGTGCGGACGGATGCCGCGCGAATGGCGGTTCAATGGGTATTCTATTGCTGTTTAATGAAGATACGGAGGATTTGACATGAGCATTTTGGAACGGTTCGCCACGATTATGAAGGCCAACATCAATGCCTTGCTCGACAAGGCGGAGGATCCCGCAAAGATGATCGATCAATATCTGATCGACATGAAAGAGAGCCTTGCCACAGTCAAGAAGGAAACGGTCAACATCATGGCGGTGGAGAAGCGGGCGGCAGCCGACGTCGAGGAGAACAATGCGGAGATCCGGAAGTTCCGGGAACTCGCCGAGAAAGCCGTCGCGTCCGGAAACGATGAAGACGCGCGCGTTTTCATCAAGAAATACAAAGATCTCGAAGAGAGAAAGACCGTGCTCGAAACCAATGCCGCCGCCGCCGCCGACAACGCGACGCGGATGAAAGAAATGCACAACAAGCTCGTATCGGACATCGAACAGCTTGAAAGCCGCAAGGCGCAGATCAAATCGACGGTTTCGGTCGCCAAGGCCATCGAACAGGTCAACAAGGTCGGCGACCCTTTGAGCAAAGCCTCGGAGATCGGAACCAAGTTCAGCGACATGGAGGATAAGGCGAACGCGCGGCTCGACAAAGCGCAGGCCGCTTCGGAACTCAACAGCGAACTCGGGGACGCGGCGGACAAGCTCGCACAGTCATACGGCTCGGTGACGGACGCCGAAGTTGACGCCGAACTGGCAAAACTGAAATCCGGCGTTTGATCGTTTGAACCAACACTGTTTTGCATGGTAGGGACCGCCCTGCGGGGCGGTCGTGTAGGTAAGGAGTGTGCAACAATTGTGCGGGACTATGCTTCTGTCGGATTTGCTTGAGAGGAACGCCAAGCTCTGCGGAGAGGATACGGCGCTCGTCGAGCTGAATCCCATACATGACGACGCGAAAAATCTCAGTTGGCAGGAATATGAATTGGTGGAAACCGGGCACGCCTCCCATTACCGGCGGGAATTGACGTGGCGGGCGTTCGACGAGCGCGCCAACCGGTTTGCGCGTTTGTTGGCGGACAAAGGGATCCGCCGGGGCGACAAGGTCGCCATACTGCTCATGAATTGTATCGATTGGCTTCCGATTTACTTCGGCGTCCTGAAGACCGGAGCCATTGCCGTTCCTTTGAATTTTCGGTACACCGCGGAGGAAATCGCGTACTGCGCCGATCTGTCCGACGCGCGGGCGCTCATATTCGGTCCGGAATTTTTGGATCGCGTGGGTTCCGTCAGACGGGAACTCGCGAAAGTGGCGACCTATGTCTTTGTCGGTATGGACGCCCCGGACTATGCGAACAGCTTTGAAGGTCTGATCGACCGATACGCGCCGGAACCGCCGGCGATCGAACTTGCGGAAGAGGATGACGCCGCGATCTATTTCTCGTCCGGCACGACGGGCTTCCCGAAAGCCATCCTGCATACGCAGGCGAGCCTGATGTCGGCGGCCGTCACGGAGCAGACACACCACGGCCAAACCAAGGACGATGTTTTTCTGCTGATTCCGCCGCTCTACCACACCGGCGCGAAGATGCATTGGTTCGGCAGTCTCATGTCGGGCAGCAGAGCCGTGATACTGAAAGGCACAAGCCCGCAATGGGTGTTGGAAACTGCGGCGGAGGAGAGAGCGACGATCGTATGGCTTTTGGTTCCGTGGGCGCAGGACATCCTGGACGCCATCGAAAACGGGGACGTGGATCTGAGCCGGTTGGATCTGAGCCGGTGGCGGTTGATGCACATCGGCGCACAGCCTGTGCCGCCCAGCCTCATCAAACGGTGGAAAAAACATTTCCCGCATCACTTGTACGATACCAATTACGGTCTGTCCGAATCCATCGGTCCGGGTTCCGTGCATCTCGGCGTCGGGAACATGCACAAAGTCGGCGCCATCGGCAAGGCCGGCCACCGGTGGCGAACGAGGATCGTGGACGGATACGGCGCGGAGACGCCGCAGGGCGAGGTGGGCGAATTGATCGTCAAAGGACCGGGCGTCATGAAAGAGTATTACAACGATCCCGAAGCAACGGCGGCGGCGCTCAGGGATGGCTGGCTCTATACGGGAGACATGGCGATGGAGGATGAGGACGGCTTCATCTACCTGGTCGACAGGAAGAAAGACGTCATCATCACGGGAGGTGAGAACATCTACCCGGTTCAGATCGAAGATTTTATGCGCAAAAATGACAAGATCAAAGACGTCGCCGTCATCGGCGTCGCGGATCACAGACTCGGCGAGATCGCCGTCGCCATCGTCGAACTGAAAGCGGGCGTCCGGGCGACCGAGGAGGAACTCCAATCATTTGCGGGTGCGTTGCCGCGATACAAGCGTCCCAAGAAGATCATTTTCGACGAAGTGCCCCGCAATCCGACGGGCAAGATCGAGAAACCCAAGTTGCGCCGCAAATACGGCGCGGACGCCATCGTCGCGAAAGAAACGGAGATCGGCGTCGAAACGAAAGAAGAAAGGATCTGCGCGGAAACGGAGATCGGGGTCGGTGTGCGGGAGACGTGATCGGCGCCGGCGATTGACGCAGCGTTCAACCGCGTGATTTGGCCGGATCGGTCGGACAATACATGTTAAACATCTATTATGCCAGAGAAAACATCGACAAAGACCGCTTCATGTTTGACCGCATTCGCGAAGCCTTGGATCGCATACGCCGTCGGGACGGGCGGCAAACGCTTGAACCGAAACCGGGCGCCGGGCGATCATGTCCGGTGCGATCGGCGCGCGAACCGCGCCACGTACTGCTCCTCGTGCCGGAACAGTATACTTTGCAGACGGAGCGCAACGCGTTTGCCTGCCTCGAAGCCCCGGGGTTCATTGATTTTGAGGTTTTGAGCCTGACCTCTTTCGGCCGGCGTCTCCTTTCCGAAACAGGCGGAGTGGATCTGACTTTCATCAACCGATACGGCAAATTCATGCTCATTGCCGGGCTGTTGCACAGGCGCAAACATTCCTTGATGACCTTTCGCAACCTTGAGGCTTCCTCGGATTTCGTCGACAAACTGAACGATATGATCGCCGAACTGAAAAACTTCAACGTCACCCCGGAGGCGTTGGCGGGTATTTCGGAGGGGATTGGGGACGACGGTCTGTTGAAACGCAAATTGGCCGATGTGGCGGTCATCTATGCCGGTTACGAGGAAAGGCTGAAAGGGCGGTACACAGACGCCGCCGATTACCTGAAACTGTTCACATCCAAGATTTCAAAATCCGTGTTTGCCGCGGAAACCGAGATCTGGCTCTCCGCTTTTGATTATCTCAATCCTGCCGCGATGGATGCGGTCACGGAACTTGCCGTCTGCGCGCCTTCCGTCAATCTCGTTCTCACGGCCGAACCCGGGAATGCGTTTTTTCGCCTGACGAACACACTGATCGAAGACATCGGGCGGCGTGCGGCGGACGCGGGCGCGGAAACGAACCTCCGACCGATCGAAGAGACCTTTGCCCATCGCAAACCGGCTGCCGTCGCGCACATCGAGCAATGCCTCTTCTCTTATCCGCGCAGAACTTACGACGGCAGGCCAATCGGCGCCGGAACCCCGCAGGACGGGCGGCCGCGGGAAAAAGCGCGCAACGCCGGCGCGCCCGGCGTCCAAACGCAACAGGGCGGACATGCGCCGGGAAACGCGCGGGATGCGCTGAGACTTGTCGCGGCCGCCAACTATTATGCCGAGGCGGAAACGGCGGCGGCGCGCATCGTGGAGTTGACGCGGGACGAAGGCTTGCGCTATCGGGACATCCTCATCCTGTGCAACGACATGGGCGCGCGCGCCTCCGTCATCAAACGGGTCTTCGCCCGGTACGGCCTGCCCCTGTTCATGGATCAAAGACGCGGCGTCGAACACAATCCCGCGCTTGAATACATCCTCGCGTTGCTCTCGATCGTTTCCGGAGGTTGGTCGTACGAATCCGTCTTTCGCTTTCTTAAGACAGGTCTTACGGGCTTGGATCGGGAAGCGTGGGAGGAACTTGAGAATTATGTCTGCAAATACAGAATACGGGGCAACTTGTGGAAGAAGGATTTCACCTACGGAGGTGCGGAGTATTCGCAGGAGGAAATGGACGGTCTCAACGAAACGAGACGGAAAATCGCGGCGTTGATCGGCGCGTTTGAAACGCCTTTCCGCCGGAGCGGAACCGCAGGGGAAAAGACGCAATGTCTGCATCGGTTTCTTGCGGACAAAGCGCGTTTGCCCGGTTCGATCGATCGGCTGACGGATGTCCTGCAAGCTTCCGGCGACCCGCAGTATGCGGAATACGCCGCTGAAATGTCGGGCATATGGGACGTGATCGAAGAGATCTTTGCGCAATTGATCGCGGTCATGGGCGATCTGCCCATGCGCGACGAAGAGTATGCGGGTGTGATCAGGGCGGGATTTTTTTCCGTTCGGATGGGCATACTGCCGCCCTCCCCGGATCAACTTGTCCTGGGGACGATGCAGCGGACGCGCAGCGGAGCGGTGGAAGCGCTTTTCGTGTTGGGCGCCAACGACGGCGTTCTTCCGATGTACGACGCCGACGACACGATTTTGAACGAGGATGAGAAAGTGCGCCTCGCCGCCGCCGGCCGGATGATCGGCAGGGAAAACGACAACCTGCTCATGGAGGAACAGTTGGCCGTCTATCGCAACCTGTCGAAACCCGGGCGTCTTCTGCATGTGAGCTATTCGATTTCGGACAACAGCGGCAAGGACATGAAACCATCGGTGATCTTTGAACAGTTGCGCCGCTTGTTCCCGGGCGTTCCCGCAGAGAAAGATATTCTGAACGACGGAAGCGATCCGCTGCGGCTTGTCCAATATCCGGATGAAACGATGAGTCATTTGACGGAGCGGTTGCAACGTTGCGTCGGCGGCGAACGGTTGTCCCCGGTTTGGAAAGATGTCTATCTGTGGTTCAAAGCCGACGGGCGGGAGGCTTTAAACCACATCCGCGCGGGTCTGACTTTTCGCAACAGGCGGGAAAACATCGACGAACGATTTGTGTCGATGCTTTACGGCGGCGCGGACAAGACGGAAACATCCGGTTCCGATCCGGCGGAAACCGCAGTTCCGACCGTTCTTGTCACATCGCCCTCCGCGTTGGAAAGATTCAGTCACTGTCCGTTTGCCTTTTTTCTGGATCGCGGCGTCAGGGTCAAGGAACGGCGCATCTTCGAGATCGACGGCAGAAACGTGGGGGACGTCTACCACGAGGTGCTCATGCGGTACGGCGCGGAGATGATGCGGGATGGGTTGTCCGTCTCGGATGAGGGTTCCGCGTGGCGCACTGTCACCGAAGCGGAGAGCGCCGTCTTGGTCGGACGCATTTACGACGAGGTGGCGTCGGAATTCAAAGAGGGGCTGCTATTGGGCGGCGGTTACGAACGCTACAAATCGGAGCGAATCAAACGGATCGCTTCCGATGTCGCGTGGATCGTGACGCGGCAGGTCAGATCCGGCGCCATTGCCGACATGCGTTTTGAGACGGTTTTCGGCGACGGCGGCGAGTTTCCCGCCGTCGAGGTCACAAAAGACGGCAAACGCGTCCGTGTGCAGGGGCGCATGGATCGCGTGGATGTTCTTGAAGGAGGGTACGCGCGGATCATCGACTACAAATCAGGCGCCGAAACATTCAGCCGGGACGATGTGCTCGGCGGTTGGCAGTTGCAATTGATGCTCTACCTGTTGGCCGTGCGCGAAAGATACCAACCCGCCGGCGCGTTCTATTTTAAGATCGCCGAGCCGCGCGTGGAGGACAAGGGCAAAGAAGACGTCGCGGACGGGATCATGAAAGCGTTCCGGCTCGACGGTCTGGCGCCGGACGATCCGCAGATCTTGGCGGCGCTCGGGGAACCTGTCAGATCTGCGGCGCCGGAAGAGTTCGAGGCCATGCAGGATTCCGTCAAATCCCTCGTGACCGATCTGTGTGGCAAGTTGCTTTCGGGCAACATCGATGCCGAACCCATGACCGCCAAAAAGATCAAGGCGGGCGCCGGCAATAAACCGATGACCGCCTGTACCTATTGTTCCTATCGGGGCGTGTGCAATTTCGACCGGGCGTTCGGATAAAGGGACGCTCCCCTAAACGCTTTCCGTTTTTTCGATCAGACTGCAGACGGCGTTGGAGAATGCCACCGGATCGTCGATGGGCAGACCTTCCATGAGCAACGCTTGGTCGTAGAGTATGGACGCGTAGTTTTTGACGGCGTCTTTGTCTTTTTCAAAAGCTTTTTTCAAAGCGTTTAAAATGCCGTGATCGGCGTTGATCTCCAAGATGCGCTCCGCTTTTACTTTCTCGCCCGTCGGCATCGCGTTGAGTACCTTCTCCATCTCTATGGAAATGCCGTCGCCGCTGACCAGGACGACCGGGTGCGTCTTGAGCCGCTTGCTCAGTCTGACCTCGCTGACTTTCCCGTCCAAGGCTTCCTTGACGGCCGAAAGCAGGTATTTGTTGCTTTCGGCCTGCTCCTCCGCTTTCTTCTTTTCCTCCTCGGTTTCCTCGATGCCGAGATCGCCCTCGGAGACGGATTTGAAATTTTTCTCCTTGTAGCTCATCAGCATTTTGAACGCGAATTCATCCACATCATCGGTGCCGTAGAGTATCTCGTAACCCTTGTCTTTCAGCAATTCGGTCTGCGGCAGCTTGTCGATCTTTTCCGTCGTGCCGCCGACGGCGTAATAGATGAATTTCTGATCCTCCGGCATCCTCGATACGTATTCCGCGAGCGTCACGGGCTTTTTCTCGGAAGAGGAATAGAACAAAATGAGGTCTTGCAGCGCTTCTTTGTTCATGCCGAATTTGTCGTAGACGCCGAATTTCAATTGCAGGCCGAAATTCTCGAAGAACGTTTCGTATTTCTCCCGATCCTTGGCCAACATCTCCGTCAGTTCCGCTTTGATCTTCTTTTCGATGCGCTGCGCGATGGCCTTGAGCTGTCTGTCGTGCTGGAGCATTTCACGCGAGATGTTCAAAGAGAGATCCTGCGAATCGACCAACCCGCGCACGAAGCTGAAATAATCGGGCAACAGTTCCGAGCATTTGTCCATAATCAGTACGCCGCTCGAATAGAGTTGCAGTCCCTTTTCAAAATCCTTGGTGTAATAGTTGTAAGGGGCGCGCGCCGGGATGTACAGCAGGGCGTCGTAGCTGACCACGCCTTCCACGCCGGTGTGGACGACCTTCATCGGAGCCTCGTAATCGCCGAATTTTTCCTTGTAGAAGCCGTTGTACTCCTCCTCGGAAATCTTGCTCTTGGCTCTTTTCCAGAGGGGTACCATGCTGTTCAGCGTTTCTTCCTCGATGTAGGTCTCCGTTTCCGGTTCGGCGTCCTCTCCGGCTTTCGCATCTTTCGTTCGCGTCTTTTCCGTGTCCATCCTGATGGGATACCGGATGTAATCCGAATAGCGTTTGACCAGGCTGCGGAGTTGCCACGCGTTCAGATAGTCGTCAAATTTCTCATCGGGCGTGCTTTCCTTGATCGTCAGAATCACATCGGTGCCGGCATCCTCCTTCACCGACTCCCTGATGGTGTATCCGTCCGTACCTTTGGATTCCCACTCATAGGCCGTATCCGCGCCGTAGGCTTTGGAGATCACCCTGACGTCGCTGCTGACCATGAACGCGGAATAGAAGCCGACGCCGAATTGACCGATGATGTCTATTTTTTTGCCGGCCTTCTCCGCCGCTTTTTTCTTCGCGTCCGTATCGGCTTTTTCCATGTCCTCGCTTTTGAACAGCAGGGAGCCGGACTTCGCGATGGTGCCCAGATTGGCTTCCATCTCGTCCTTGGTCATGCCGATGCCGTTGTCGCTGATCGTCAGCGAGCGCCCGGCCTTGTCGACGGCGATCTTGATGAAGAAGTCGTCCCTCGATATGCCGCTGATCTTTTCCGTCAGGCTCTTGTAATACAGTTTGTCTATGGCGTCGCTGGCATTGGATATCAACTCACGCAGGAAGATTTCCTTGTGGGTGTAGATCGAATGGATCATGAGATCGAGCAACCGTTTTGATTCGGCTTTGAACTGTTTTTTTGCCATGTTTCGCGTCCCTCCGTACTTTATCGATAGTCATCTGCCGCTTCCAATGATTAGCACTCACCGCATACGAGTGCTAACAAAACTATCATATAACATCCGCAGGGGAATTTCAACCGTAAATTTTGCCTGCGGGATGTCAGCTGATCTCTGTCGTGAAAGCAGCAGAAGTCTGACAACTATCGCCAAAGAACGGCAATCCGAACGCCATGCGTCAAACGCGGCTTCACCAAGGCGATCCGTAAACCTCGTATTGATCGGTCGCATAATTGCTTATCAGATCGGCTTTAAACGGCAATTTCCCTTTGGCGGGAATCTCGCCGATAAACCAGGTATCCCCCGCAATCAATTTCCCCGCCCCGTCCCGGTAAACGATCGTTATTTCCGCGGAATCCACATCATAGTCGTTGGGATTGGAGATGTCCCCGGTCACCACTGTAAAAGGTTCCTCGCGCCGCAAGTCCACGCCGTCGACGGAAAGCGGTGCATATTGGGGATGTTCGAGCGTGTCGACGGACACAAACGCGTAATCATCCGGCGGTATTATCTCGAAATCGAGCGAAGCGGGCTCTTGTTCAAGCATCGGCCCCGCCAAGGCGATCACGGCGTTCTGCAGGGGATAGAGCAGATCCGCTTTGTGTGTTTGCGTCCCCAAAACCGCCCCGGCTCCGTCGCGTGCGGTTATGCTGAACGAAAAGTCCTCAACGGCTGTATCCGCATTGGGATTCTTGATGATGACAGCGTAAAAAGTATAATATACGTCGCCGTTCTTCACTGCGAGATATCCGCTTTCCGTTATCTCGGGAGGGAGTGATGTCTTGGCCTCCGGCGTATTCGCCTCATCGTCCGCAGGGGTTTCCCCGTTTTGCGCCGCTCCGGAACCGTTCCCGGCCGCTTTTTCTTTTCCGTCGTCTCCGTCGTCGTTTTTGCTCCCGCATCCCGCAAACGCAAACAGGACGACCAACGCAAGCAAGATTGCCAACCCCGTTTTTTTCATGGTAACCCTCCGTTCCGTCTTCCGACTGCTTCATTCCCGTATTATGGATAGTATGATATAATAAATTTATAGTGAAAGCAACAATTACAAGCTGCGCACAAGGAAGTATCCATGTCTGTCTATGTGACCTTTGATGAAGTGACGAAAGTCTACCGAACGGGCGAAGTGACGACTGCGGCGTTGAACGGCGCGTCCTTTGCGGTGGATCGCGGGGAGTTTTGCGTCGTCGTCGGACCTTCGGGCGCGGGGAAGACCACGATCCTCAACATATTGGGCGGGATAGACCGTTGCAGTTCCGGCAGCGTCGTCGTGGACGGCAACGACATTGCGAAGATGAACGAGCATCGGTTGACCGTCTATCGCAGACAGGATGTCGGCTTCGTGTTTCAATTCTACAACTTGGTGCAGAATCTGACCGCGCTTGAAAACGTCGAATTGGCGTCGGAGATCTGTGACAATCCGCTGAATCCGAGGGAAGTGCTCGACGCGGTGGAGCTCTCGCACCGCATCGACAATTTCCCCGCCCAGCTTTCGGGCGGCGAACAGCAGCGGGTGGCCATCGCCAGGGCGATGGCCAAAAATCCCAAGCTCATGCTCTGCGATGAGCCGACGGGGGCGCTCGACGGCGCGACCGGCGTTCAGATATTGAAACTCCTGCAGAAGATGAGTCTCGATTCCGGCATGACGGTCATCCTCATCACCCACAACACCGCCATCACCGGGATGGCGCAAAAGGTGATCGAGGTGCGCAACGGCGGGATCGAAAGCGTTTACAGGAATGCCGATCCGAAGCGCGCCGAGGAGGTCGCTTTGTGATCCGCACATTGCGCAAGGTCAGGCGCAGGGAACTGCTGAACACCCCCGGACGGTTCATCGCGCTCTTTCTCATCACTGTTCTTGGCTCCGGATTTTTTGCGGGTCTTCAATCCGCCGCCCCCTCCATGGAACGCACGGCGGACGTCTTCTTCCGCGAAACCGGTCTGCCGGATTTCAGACTGTACTGTGATCAAGGCATTGCGATCGAGGATGCGCAAGCGGTGCGCGCGCTGCCGGAAGTGGCTGACGCCGTCCCCGCGTACCGCGTCGACGTCAGGGCTGCCATCGGAACCGCCTCTTCCAACTATGCGATCCACAGTCTGCCCGATTCCCACCGGGAAGCCGATCGCGCGCGGCTCACCCTGACGCAGGGGCGCTTGCCGGAAACGCCGGACGAATGCGTCGCCGACGCCTATTCGCACATCAGGATCGGAGATGTGATCGCCGTAAATCCGGACAACGCCGAAGCGACTTTGCGTCTGCTGTCCGAGCGGGCGTTTACCGTCGTCGGGCTGACATGGTCCGCGGATTATATCTCCATCGACAGGGGCAACACAAACATCGGAAACGGGCGGATTGCGAATTTTCTCTATGTGCCGGAATCGGCGTTTGACAGTCCCTACTATACGGAATTGAACGTCGCGCTCGCGAACGACGCGCAGCTGTCCGCGTTTTCCGACGCGTACGGGGAAAGGACGGACGAAGCGTCCGAACTGTTGTCGCGCCTTGTGCAAAACAGGGCCGAGGATCGGTACGGGAAAACGGCGGAGGAAATTGCCGCGCAAATCGACGCCGGCGAAGCCGACTATGCAAACAAACGGTCGCAGGCGGACGCAGGTCTGAGTGCGGCGCAGGCGGAGTTGCAGGAAAGCGAAGCCAAGCTGAACAGGGAAGAGGAACGCTACCGCCAATACGTGTCGGAGTTCAACGCCGGCAAGGAGACGGCGGCTGCGAACAGAAAAGCTTTGGAGGATGCGGGGAACGCTTTGACGGCTTCCGGGGAACAATTGGCTGCGGGCAGGGCAGCCTTGGCCGCCGGACGCAACGCGCTTGGCGAACTTTCCCTGCAACGGGATGCGCTGACCGCAGCGTTGGCGTCGGCAACCGATCCGGCGGCGATCGCCGCTTTGACGGAGCAACTCGGTGCGCTCAACGCGCAGATGACCGAACTCTCCGTCCGTCTCGATGCGCAGGAGGGCGAATTGGCGGCGGGCGAACAGGCGTTCCAAGACGGATCGGCCCGGTACGGGGAGAGCAAAGCGCGTTTGGAAAGCGCGGAAGCGCAGCTTGCGACGAAGGAAAGCGAGTTGGCGGCTTTTCGCGCGGAGTTGGATCGGGCCGCGGAAGCGCTGACTGCGGGTCGGGCAGCTTACGAACAGGAATACGCGTCGGCAAACGAGGCGCTCGACGATGCCCGCAAAGAACTGGATGAGGGACGCGCCGCGCTGAACGATCTGCCTGTGCCCGCGTGGACCGTTCGGGGCAGAGAAGACTTCCCCGGTCATACGGGCTTCCGCTCCGATGCGGATCGCATCGGCAGGATGTCCCTTCTGCTGCCGTGGTTCCTTTTTCTCGTCGCAGCTCTTGTCTGTCTGACGACCATGACCCGCATGGTGGAAGAACACCGCACGCGGATCGGCGTGCTGAAAGCGTTGGGGTACCGACGGCGTTCCATCATGGGCATCTATCAGTTCTACGCGTGGTTCATCGGTTTGTTCGGCGGGGTGATCGGCGTTTCCCTCGGTTTGCTCATCTTTCCCCGCGTCGTTTGGAACGCCTACGCCACCATGTACCGCATGGGGGAGTTCATGCCGGCCGTCGCGCCTGTTCCCTGCGCGGTCGGCTTGCTTGGAAGCACCGTTGCCATCTCTCTTGCGACGGCGGCGGCCTGCCGCAGGGCGTTGGACAGCAACGCCGCGTCCCTCATGCGTCCGCAGGCTCCGAAACCGGGGCGGCGCGTATGGCCGGAGCGCATTCCTTTTCTGTGGAGGCGTTTTACGTTCAGTCAAAAGGTGACGATCCGCAATCTGTTTCGATACAAAAAGAGATTTTTTATGACGATCATCGGCGTCGCGGGTTGTACGGCTTTGTTGCTGACCGGCTTCGGGTTGCAGGATTCCGTCGACGGCGTGGTCGATCTGCAGTACGGGGAAGTGTCCCATGCGCGCGCCACGCTCCTGCTGAATCACGCTTCCGGCGCGGCGGAAGAGACGCCGTTGAATGCGGGTTCGGACGGTTACGACATCGCCTACGCGCACCTTGCCGCCGTGGACGCATCGGCCGGTTCGCGCAACAACAACGGTCTTGTGACCTATCTTTACGTTCCGGAGGATGCGGAAGCATTGAACGGGTTTCTTTCTTTTCGGGAACGCAGGGGGCATAAGCCCGTACTTTTCCCTCCGGCAGGCGAGGCGCCCGCAGCCGTGATCACGGAGCGTTTGGCGAATGCCATGGGCGTCAAAGCGGGAGACGAAATTGCGTTCAGCCCCCCGGACATGAAAGAAGTTTCGGTTCGCGTGGCCGGCGTCACGGAAAATTACGTCTACAATTACATCTATCTCACGTCAGAAGCTTACAAAACGCTCTTTGGGATCGCACCGACATTCACATCCGTCGCCTTGAAGTCGGATCTGCCCGAAGCTGATTTTAACGACTTGCTTGCGGAACTTGTGGCGACGGAAAACGTCACTTCCGCGCTCCCCGTTTCACAATTGCGGGAGATCATGGATCAGGTCATCGCGAATATGTCCGCAGTGGTATGGCTCATCATCGTCGTCGCGTCGGCGCTGGCGCTCGTCGTCCTGTACAATCTCGTGAACATCAACATCACGGAGCGGGAACGGGAACTGGCGACGTTGAAAGTGCTGGGATTTTATCGCAGGGAAGTGGCGGCTTACATATTCCGCGAAACGACGACGCTTACGATCATCGGCATTCTCATCGGTCTTGTCTGCGGCGTTTTCCTGCACAATTACGTGATAGCGTCCATAGAGGTAAATGAGGTGATGTTCGCCCGCCTGATCCTGCCGAAAAGCTATGGCTTTGCGATCGCGTTCACCTTGGGATGCAGTTTGCTGATCGGTCTGCTCATGCTGCCGCGCCTGAAACGCATCGACCCCGTAGGTTCGCTGAAATCCGTGGAATGACGCAAATGAACAGGAACGCAAAATCCGCGTCAGACGCTCCGGACTGCGGTCGTTTGACCTGTGCGAACCTGCGCCGCCCTGCGCACGATCATGTTCGTGGCGATGCCTGTCCCCAACAGTCCGTAGAACATGGGCATGACGGAGACCGTGCTGTCGTTGACGACGCCCGATACGAGAAAGCCGCAGACGCCGAGAAAGATGCCCGCCCCCGCGTAGGACGCGAACGTGTCGAACGTCTCTTTTCTGTACAGTCGGAAGCTCCCGACGAGATAGCCGCCGAACAGGATCAGCAGGGCGATGAGCGACAATACGCCTGTGTTGAACGCGATCCCGATATACATGTTGTGCGGTTTGTCCACGATCATGTTGACGCTCCACCCGGCGTTGTACTTGCCCACATAGTCATTGTGCGGGAAGTAAATGGCGAAGGTGTCCGCGCCTTTCCCGACGAGTACCGTGTCCCTGAGCATCGGCAGGGACACCGACCATATGTAGCCGCGTCCGCTCCCAAAGCCCGGGTTGTTTTGAAAACCAAAGTGGGGGATATTTGCGAGTTCCACGGATTTTCCCATGTCGTTTTGAAAGATCAGATTGCCCGGACGCTCGCCGTCGACCAGAAATTTCCATTGCCTTTCCTCATTTTGAAGGGAAAAGATCAACATTTCCTTCCCTCCTTCGCTACGGGAAGGCGCGATCCGCACATCCCGAAACGACGCGTCCTGAAAGGAAACCATGCCGGAAGCATCGCTCTGCGACCAAGGCAGACTGTTGCCCCCGGCGTCGGTGGCGGTCATGACGCCGTCCGGCGTGGCAGCGATTGTTGCGACATTGCCGTCCAGGCTGAACGTCAGTCCCCTGTCGTCCGTGATGAAATAGTCGAGCCGGTGACCGGACGCGCCGGGTTTGCCCGACGCTTGCGGTTGCGCGTTTTGTTCCGTACCGGCGCCTATGACGCTTCTGACCGCGCCCCTCAGTTCGGGACCCCACCGATCCAAGGTGACGCCTCCCACGATCAGTGTGAGGGCGACAAGGACTGCGACGGACTTCCACCAATGCAGAAGCCGTTTGTTCAGCAATATCACCGCGACGACGACGACGACCGCACAACCGAGAAGCCCTCCGGAGGATGCGGAACCGATCAGGTTGAACACCAAAAGCGTGAAGATCGCGCCCCACAGGATCTTTTTCGCCAAACGTTTTTCCCGAATGAAGAGCAGACCGAAGATCGGCAGAAGCAACGTCAGATAGAAAGATACGTAATTGATGTTGTAGACGGTCTGATAGATTTCCCGGTTCTGAAATTCAAAACGCAGATATTCCTCCCCCGCTTCTTTCGCTTGGTCGATCTGATCCCAGGGCATACTCCCGTCGGGAAGTTTTTTGTTGGGGACGAGAAGCTTGAGCCCGGGCGCCGTGCGCAGGAAGTCATGGTCGGTCGCCTGCGACACGCCCAAAAGCGAAAGCAGGATCGTGACGCCCGTCACGGGATACAGGATGCATTTGAGATTGTGTTCGCTGTTCACGGAGTTGATGAGATAGAAGAGCATGAGCATGTAGCAGATGATGACGGCCGTACCCTCAAACCGGTCGTTCCAACCGCTCCAGGCCACATCCCTGTGCTCGGACAGCGCCCAGGACAGCAGGGTGAGGAACAGATAGACCGCCATGGGTATGTAGCAGACGCTGCGCTTGACGGCAAAGGATTGGGTGACGATCCGGTACAGCAGAAACACCAGCGCCGCAATGGTGGCGATCTCAATGAGCATCACCTTGTAATGGCTGAAAAACTCGGTCAGCTCCGTTCTGTCGCTGCTCCAGTAATAGACGCTCATGTCGCGTTTGTATCTGTACTGGCGCACGATCAGAATGACGACGGCGGTAAAGACGGCGGCGGGCAGCAGTTGCAAACCGCCCACGGATCGATCCGGCAGACCGGCGTGGCTCATGCTGAACAGATAATGTTCTTTTTTGAGACGCGCCGCTTCCTTGGGGTCGATCTCCGCTCCTCGTTTGTCTTTGCCTTTCCTGCCGTATTTCATTCCGGATGCGGCGGCCTTTTTATGTTTTCTCTTTGCCATAGCTTTGATTTTCCTCAATGGGAAAATTGTACCACGTTGATGGGGTACAGGCAACCTTTCCCAATCATTGCGGAAAGTTCTCCAAAGCGGTCGTCCCAAAACCGGGGCCGCAGCCATTTTATTTCGGGACGGC
>JAISML010000222.1 GCA_031276775.1 Eubacteriales Family XIII. Incertae Sedis bacterium
TCACGATCAGGAATCTGTCCGCTGTGGCGGATGTGAACACGGTCACGGTCACGGAGGGTTTGTCGGGCGGCACGTGGTCGAACGCAAACGGTTTTACACTTCCGAACGCGAAAGACGGAAAACTGACGGCGGACAGCTTCGTCATGGAAAAATTGCCGGCGGGAGCGGTATATACGGTGGACTGCACGGTGAACGCCGGGAATACGACGGGGAGCCTGTCCAACAATGTCAGGATTTCGTCCGGGGACGGCGGCGGCGACGGGGATACGGACACGGGCGTCAACGTCGGGATTCTCGATGTCGAAAAGAAGCTCGCGGCGGGACAGAAACCCGTGGTGAACAAGGGCGAGGACGTCACCTACACGATCACGATCAGAAATCTGTCCGGTACGGCGGACATCAGCAAGGTCACGGTCACGGAAAGCCTGACGGGCGGCGTTTGGTCAAACGCGGGCGGTTTCACGCTCCCGGGCGCGACGGACGGTAAACTTGCCGCAAACGGTTTCACGTTGGAGACCCTGCCCGCGGGCGCGGGCTATACGGTGGATTACACGGTGAAAGCAGGGGACGCGGGCGGCACTCTTTCCAATAAGGTCAAGATTTCCTCCGAGGACGGCGGAGGCGACGGGGACACGAACACGGACGTCAACGTCGGGATTCTCGACATCGAAAAGAAGCTTGCGGCGGGACAGAAGCCCGTGGTGAACAAGGGTGAGGACATCACCTACACGATCACGATCCGGAACCTGTCCGGCACGACGGCGCTGAACAAGGTTGCGATCACGGAAAGCCTGACGGGCGGCGTTTGGTCAAACGCGGGCGGCTTCAGGCTTCCGGGCGCGACGGACGGAAAACTCATCGCGAACGGCTTCATTTTGGATACCTTGCCCGCGGGCGCAAGCTATACGGTGGACTACACGGTGAATGCGGGGAACGCGGCGGGCAGCCTTTCCAACAAGGTCAAGGTTGTCTCCGGAGACGGCGGCGGCGACGAAGACACGAACACGGGCGTCAATGTCGGCATACTCGACGTCTCCAAAACCCCTGCGGCGGGACAGAAGCCCGTGGTGGACAAGGGCGAGGACGTCACCTACACGATCACGATCAGAAACCTGTCCGGCACGACGGCGCTGAACAAAGTCACGATCACGGAGACACTGACGGGAGGCACGTGGTCGAAAGCGAGCGGTTTCAATCTTCCCGGCGCGGGACTTGACGGAAAATTGACGGCAAACAGCTTCGTTCTCGGCGTCCTGCCCGCAGGCGCGAACTATACGGTGAATTACACGGTGAACGCCGGGAACGCTACGGGCAGCCTTGCCAACAAGGTCAGGATTTCCTCCGAGGACGGCGGGGGCGACGAGGATACGAACACGGATATCAACGTCGGCATACTCAACATCTCCAAAACGCCCGCGACAGGGCAAAACACCGTTGTGAACAAGGGAGAGAACGTCACCTACACGATCACGATCCAAAATCTGTCCGACAAAGCGGCGGTGAACAAGGTCACGGTTGCGGAAAGTCTGCCGGGCGGCGTCTGGTCGAACGCAAAAGGTTTCACGCTTCCGGGCGCGACGGACGGCAAGCTCGCCGCAGCAAGCTTTACGTTGGACGTCTTGTCCCCGGGCGCAAAATACACGGTGGATTACACGGTGAACGTGGGAAACGCGACGGGCAGTCTGCGCAACAAAGTCACGGTCGTGTCCGAGGCCGGCGGCGGCGGCGGGGACACGAACACGGATGTCAACGTCGGCATACTCGACGTCGAAAAGAAGCTCGCGACGGGTCAGAAAACGCCGGTCAATGTGGGAGACGACGTCACCTACACGATCACGATCAGGAATCTGTCCGACAAAGCGATCGCAAAGAACGTCACGGTCGCGGAGACTTTGCCGGGAGGCACATGGTCGAACGCGGGAGGTTTTGCTTTGCCGGGCGAAAAAGACGGCAAACTCACCGCAGACAAATTTACCGTCGGCGAGCTTCCGATCGGCGCGGTTTGGACGGTGGACTATACGGTAAAAGCCGGAAAGGCGGGGACGCTGATCAACAAAGTGACGATCGTCTCCGGGGACGGCGGCGGCGATGAGGATACGAACGCGGAAGCCAACGCGGGTATCCTGAAAGTATCCAAAGCCCCCAAGTTGGGACAGAGTCTGTTTGTGAACGCCGGCGATTCCGTCACCTATACCGTCATCATTCAGAATCTGTCCGACAGGGTTGACCTGAGGGACGTGGAGGTCACGGAAAGCCTAAGCGGCGGCGCGTGGTCGAACGCAAACGGCTTTGCCC
Source organism: Eubacteriales Family XIII. Incertae Sedis bacterium (assembly GCA_031276775.1). Classification (GTDB taxonomy): domain Bacteria; phylum Bacillota; class Clostridia; order Peptostreptococcales; family Anaerovoracaceae; genus JAISGB01. The sequence continues at coordinate 2,296 of JAISML010000222.1, forward strand.
TGCCGGGCGCGACGGACGGGAAACTGACGGCGAACAGCTTCGTCCTCGGCGCTTTGCCCGCCGGGAAGACTTATACGGTGGACTACACGGTGAAGATAACCCAAACGGGCGCCGTGTCCAACACAGTCACGGCCAAGGCCGGGGGCAATGAAGACAAAGCCGTTGACGGCAAGGTCAATGTGGGCGCTTTGGACATCGCAAAAGCGATCGCGGATGGTCAGGCGTCAGTCGTCAATCTCGGATCCGAAGTGACCTACACGATCACGATCCGCAATCTTTTGCCTGCGGCTTCCGTCAAAGATGTGAAGATCACGGAGGATCTCGGCGGGGGCGTCTGGTCGGACGCGAACGGCTTCACATTGCCGGGCGCGGATGAACGAGGTCGGCTCAAAGCTGACAGTTTCACCATGGAGGACTTGCCCGCGGGCGCCGTGTTTACGGTGAATTACACCGTGCGCGCAAATGCGGGCGGCGTACTTCGGAACACAGCGGCGGCGCAATCGGGAGACAACGCGGCCACCGCACACAATGACGGGGTTACGGTCAATATCCCGATAACGGTGCGTCATCAATCCGTAAGTCCGCGCGTCAATTTGAAGCCCGACAGCATTGCCTCCGTCAACTATGCGGGCGTATATATGGGCGCTTACGACCCGGGGATCGTTGCCGCCGGCTACCGCTATGTCGGATACATCTGGGACAAGGATGAAACCGCAGCTTCGTCGGGCGCCGTTCCGGTCAGGAATCTCATCACCGCGCCCCATACGGTCGTCTATCTCTATGCGCGCCTTTACAGTGTGATCTTCCAAGATTGGGACGGTACGGTATTGAGCGTGCAACAGATCCCGCACGGTTCCGGCGCGACGGCGCCCACACCCCCGCAAAGGGCGGATCATACATTTATCGGTTGGGACAATGCATTTGCAAATGTGATCGGCGATCTCGTCGTGACCGCGCAGTATTCGCGGAATACGCCGCCGGGACCGCCGGGACCGCCGAGACCTCCGGCTCCGCCCACGCCGCCGGGACCGCCGAGACCGCCGGCTCCGCCCATGCCGGCCGCGCCGACTTCCCCCGCCCCGGACGGTCCTGCGCCGATGTCGCCCGGGCAGGATAAGGGTTCGGATTCTCCGCAATCCACATCCCGCGTCGGATCCGGATCCGTTTCGGACAATCCGTCGCGCGGCGATTCGTCCGACGCGGATCCGGACGGTGCGGACATCCCGCTGTTCGGTCTGAGCGGCAAAGCGCATTGGGCGCTCCTGAATTTGATCATGGCGGTTGGCGGTGTTGTGTATTTTCTCATCATGCTGCTCGGCATCCTTTTAAAACGCAGTAATCAACCGGGGTTGAACGACGGGGCGCATGACGGGAAACAGGCATCCCCGGAGGTGAGGCCGCTCCCGATCGCCGTCAGTTTGCTCGCGGCGCTCGCAGGCGTAATCGTGTTTGCGGTCACGGAAGACCTGACCGCGATCATGGCAATCGTGGACAAATGGACGATACTCATGGCGATCCTTCTGGCGGTCGATATCGTAGCCGCGCATTGGGGTTGCGGGAAAGACAGGCATGGGGAGGACGACGGCATGATCTGACGCGCAACTGCCGCGCCCGCGGGGCTTGACGCAACCGGGCGCGGTTTCGTTTTTCTTACGGACATGATATAATAACAGCAGGAAAATGAACGCGTGCGCTTATTCCGCAGAAATGGCCGCGTGGCGGTTTCCTCGTTCCGGTTCGGAGCGGTACGCGCACCGGACGCCGATTTGAGGCCGGGCGGGAGAGTATGAAGACGATGCAACGCATTTTAATCATAGAAGACGATCGGATCATCCGCGGGGAACTGCGCACGGTTCTGTCGCAATACGGCTACGAGGCAATCGCCGCCGAGGATTTCGGCGATCTCGTCTCCGTCGTCAACTCCGAGCAGCCGCACCTTATCCTTTTGGATTTGAATCTTCCCTATTATGACGGGTTTCACATATGCAGGGAGATACGCCGTCGGTCGAAAATTCCGATCATCGTCGTTACGAGCAGGGACAGCGAAATGGATGAACTGATGAGCATGAATTTGGGCGCGGATTATTTCGTGACCAAACCGTACAGCACACCGATCCTCATGGCGAAAATCGCTGCGGCTCTGGGACGGGCCTACGATCAAACGCAGCCGGATCTGCGCCGTTTCGGCGCCTTGGCGCTGGACACGGGGAAAGGCGTCGTCTCCTGCGGCGCCAACCGGACGGAGTTGACGAAAAACGAATTGCGCATTTTGGAATTGCTGATGATGCGGGAGGGGAATATCGTTTCCAGGGATGAAATCATGAACGCCCTTTGGCAGACGGACGAATTTGTGGATGACAACACGCTGACGGTAAA
>JAISML010000069.1 GCA_031276775.1 Eubacteriales Family XIII. Incertae Sedis bacterium
CACCGGCTTTACTACGCCAAGGGCTTTGTGCGGCGGCCGGAGCGCGAAACATTTTTCGCCTCCGCCTATGACGAAAGATTGCTCGCCCTGAGTTACCGCATCCCCGACCCCTTGCCGCCCGGGCAGGTGATTCGCGTGGAGCGGAAAGAACCCGCATTCACCTTGCCGTTCGGCCCCCACACCGCCGTACGCATCCGTCCGGAACGCCCTGCGGGCGTCCCGGACGGATGCGGCGCGTTCGTGATCGATCGGACGATCCCGGATGCTGTTTTGACACGCGCCGAACGGGTGGCGCAAAAGCTGTCCGGATGCGCATCGGCTCCCGAAAGGGAGGGGAAAGACGGGATCGGATCGACCGCCGTATTGCGCCGGCAGCTTCTCAACGATGTCTGGGCGGGCGCGTACGCCGCCTTGTGGTCGGAAGACCCTGATGCGTCAACGGCGGCGGCGCAGGTTTTTTATGCCCGCCTCGACGTTTTGGAGCGACGCCTCGCGGCAACAGGTTCTTTCCTCGCCGGATCCCGGCCCGGGGAGGAAGACGCGCTTTTGTTCAGCCTGCTGCTTGCCTACGATTTGAACTGGCGCCCGGGATTCGGCCAATCGGCGCCGGCCGTCGCCGATTGGCCCCACCTGTGGCGGTTCGCAAAGAAATTGCTTGTCTCCGCGCGGCTGAGCAACGGCGAACTGTGTGACGCCGGTTTGTCGCCCCGCCCGGACGGCAGTTTTGCAGAGCCGTACGGTCCCATCCCGGCGATTGAGGGCATCGGGGATCCGCGAACAGAATGGTTGCAGGCGTCCGATGCGCTCCGGACCCGCTTGCCTCCGCGCGATCCCGGTGTCCCCAACACCCCGTACAGCGATGATCTGCCGCCCGCGCCCCCGGATGATCGGCAGCGCGTCGCCCGGCTCGCTGAGCGGGTAAGCGTGTTTGAGCGCCGGCTATCCGGAAATGATGCGGAGGCAGATGCGGTGGGCGACGTCAGAACCGATTTGGTCGCTTCGTTGCAAACGCTCGCCGAAGGCGCGCGCGCCGCCGATCAGATTGCGGTCCGACGCCTGTTTTTCGCCCGGCTCGGTTGGTTTGAGGCACGGCTCGCCAAAACGGTATTCCTCAACGGCGATCAAGCGGGCGGAGCCGATCATGCGCTGGCCGAAGTGCTGAGCGAATACGCCGCCGGGCTGGATCGCATACTCACCCCCATCGATCCGGTTCTCGACGACTTCCCCGGCCTCGCCGCACTGTATTCCCGTCTGTCCGCCAAGCGGCAGGGCGCGGCGAACAGGTCGCACGGTCCGCCGCGCGGCAGAGCCCGAAAAACCGTTAAACCCAAACAAACCAAATGAAAGAGAGAAAACCATGAGCACTCTAAACCCCGGCCTTGAAGCCGATCTGAAAGCCCTTGCCCGTACTGCCGAACCGCCGGCGGAATTCCCGGAACTCAGCGCCGAACAGACCGCTGACGGCGCTTTCCGCCGCCAACGCAACTGGTTCACCGCCCACTTCGGAACCGGTCCGGACGAGTTCCCCGTCGAACCCGGCCGCTATGTCCTGGCCGGACAGGTGGGTTGCGGTTGGTGCCGCCGCCAGTTGATCATCCTTAGGCTTCTCGGTCTTACCGACGCCGTTCCTTTTCTGCCCCTGACGGGACGTGACGAGGATGGCTGGCAAATAGCGCCGTCGGCGAATATCCTCAAAAAAGATTTTGGCACGGATCGGCTGAACGACTTCTATCGCCGTACCGATCCTGCTTTTCAGGGCAGAGGCACCTCACCCACCGTCATCGACACCAAGACCGGCTTCGTGGTGTCAAACAACTACCATCTCTTGCCGCATGAGTGGGAAACCGCGTGGACGCCGTTTCACAAACCGGGAGCGCCCGACCTGTATCCCCTGCCTCTGCGCAAGGAGATAGATCTGCTCAATCAACAGATCTTTGATGATATCAACAATGGTACTTACAAGCAGCTCTTTGCCAAATCTGACGACGCCGCCCTGGCCGCCAAGCGCGTTTTTGAAGCGCGTCTGTATGACTTGGATTTCCGTTTGAAGTCGCGGCGCTATCTGTTTGGTTCCTACATTACGGATTCCGACGTCCGCCTTTTCCAAACGCTCTCCAGTTACGACCGCGGCTATCGCATAGGCATCGTGAAGCGCTTCGGCGAAGACGGGACGGTTCGCATAACCGATTATCCGAACCTTTGGGCATACGCCCGCGACCTTTTTGCCCATGACTTTGCCGACGAACTCGAACAATACTTCCTCCGGCTGCTCCCCGGTCCGTCGGGCGAATACCTTGGCGATTTCCCCGGCCGCGAAAGCGACGCCACGCTTCCGTCGCCCGCCGAGACGCTGGCCGCATGGCAGGAGCCTTCCGGACGCGAACATCTCACAGGCTCGCCTTTCTACTCCGGTCCCGGCGGCGGCGGCTCCTTTGAACGCTGGACTTTCCGATGAACCTGAGACCGAAACAGGATTGAAGCCGACGGAAAACACCGTTTCCATGAAAGACAATTGGGAAACGGTGTTTTCCTTTGATACTTTATGAACTGTGGTAAATGCCGCCCGCCAATCCCTGCGTTGTTACGAATGCCGACAACCGAGGTAACAACCGATCAAACCTTCCGATAAATATACTTGACATATATGCAATACCGGTATAATATAATTAAAAAACATACAAAACATATACATAACTCGGAGGCAACGGAAGGGGATTGATGGAAAATCAACATAGGATCGCCTTATATGAGCAAATAGCCACCTCGCTTGAAAAAGAGATCCATGACGGAATTTATGCGGACACGGGGTTTGTCGGACGCTTGTCGGATCTGTGCGACAGATTTCAGGTCAGCCAGATCACCGTCCGCAAAGCCATATCCGTTTTGAGGCAAAAGCGTTTGGTGTATTCGCGGCAGGGAATGGGGACATTTGTGCGGCAGCCTTATATTGCGGATGCCTTAAAGACGTTGAGCGGCATTTCCGACGTCATGCGCGCTTCCAACCTGTTTCCTCTCGTGCGCGTGATCGGACGCGAGATCGTCGACGTTCCGGATCATTTTGAATCCGATGTCCGAAAGCGGTTGGGGGAACGGTGCCTGTTGATCCGCAGGGTGCATTCTTTGGGGGACGACGCCATCGCTTACGCCAAGTTGTATATCCCGCTGCGCCATTCCGAACACTTTACGAAAGAAGCTTGCGCGCTGCAGACGATTTTGCAGATATACCAAAACAGGGTGGGCGTCGCGCTGGGGAAAGGGATCCAAAACATCAAGGCATCCCGCGCGTCGCGGGAACACGCCGAAGCGCTGCGGATCCGGCAGGGCGATCCGATGTTGTTTGTCGAACGTTTTTCCTACAGTGCGGATTATGAGTTGATAGAGGTCATGGAGATGTTTTATGAACCCGGCAGCTACTATTTTCGGGTCGAATTGGATTTGAATGCCTCGGGACAGGACTCGCTTTGCAAGCGCCCGGACATGAACGGGAACAACGCATAACAATACTGTCCGCGCAAGGGTTATCGGTTGGGAGAAAGGACTGTGAAGAACAAAATGGAACATGCATGCTTGCCGGTGGGCATTCCGGCGCGTTTGTGTCGCCGCAAGGCGACCAAACAGAACTGAACCGGACGGAGGAAACAAAAAAGTATAAAAATGCGACCAAAACTTGGGAATTTGGTTTTTATGCATGTGCGCCGCCACAGGGCGGCGGAACGGAGGAAACAATGAAAAAAGCGACTTCTTTTATGTTGGCGGCGATTCTTTTGATTGCCCTGCTGACAGGATGCTCCGATGACGCGAAACCCAAAGATAAAGATGAGAAAAAACAGACCGCAACGCTCGGCGCGGACATTGCCGATGAGGACGCGTATCTCAACGCTTTGGGCAGCGAACCAACTTCGTTGGATTTTGTGAAAACAAGCCAGGCGTCGGACAGATCTGTGCAGTACAACATTCTTGAACCCCTGATACGGATCGAAGACGGAGCGCCGGCGCCCGCGGGCGCCGAGGCGTGGGAAATATCCGACGACAATCTCAGGTACACGTTTCATCTGCGGGAGAATCACTGGTCCGACGGCGTAAAGGTCAAAGCGCAGGATTACGCCTATTTGATCCAACGTGCGGCCGATCCCGCAAATGCCTTTGCTTACGCGGCCGACTATTATCCGATCAGAAATTTTGAACGCATCTTCAACGGAGAGGCCGACGCGGACGAATTGGGTGTGGAAAC
>JAISML010000079.1 GCA_031276775.1 Eubacteriales Family XIII. Incertae Sedis bacterium
CATATTGGGAATAATGTTCTTCCTTGCGAATCCTCTTTGTACCGCCTGATTTGCGGTGATCACGAACGGAACCTCCCATTCGTACTCCGGCAAATCAGCAAGATATTCCTCAACAGACCAACATTGATTGCCATTCTTAACAAACTCAGTCTTTGCAAAAGCGAACATCACGGATCGGAATCGCAACATCTCCATTAAAGTTTGCAGGAAATTTAACTCACAATAATCATCGCTCTCGGCGATCCATATATACTTGCCCGAGGCCAACTCAATACCTTTTTCCCATTGTTTGGAGATACGCCCCGAATTTTCCGTATTCAAAATTAATGTGGTAATAGTTGAATAACGATCGGCATATTCTCTTAAAATGTTGATGCTGCCGTCTGTCGAACAATCATCCAACAGTATGACCTCAATATTTGTATAAGTCTGGTTGTAAATTGACTCCAACCGCTCGCGAAGATATGGCTCGTGATTGTAATTTGGGACAATGATGCTGATCAATGGCAACTGAATGTCCTGAAGCAAATCATAGTTGCGAAAATCATCGTTCTTTTCCGATTGTATTTCAACGGGAGCAGCAGGGGTATCGAATTGGATGAAGACATTTTTTACTTTTCTTATTGCCTTTTTCGGGATGTACGCGGTCTTCCTTAAGAAATCCGCAACTTTCCACGACTTGGAATTTCGTATTTTCTGACATTCGATCCATAAAGTGTCTTTCTCTGTTTCCAAAAACAAAATTTCGGATTCTTTTTCAGACAACTTATCTTCGTTCAGCTTATTTTGTTGGATCAACTGTGATTTTTCTTTTTTCAGATCGTCAATTACTTCTTTGTGCTTTTCTGTTTCGCTTTTTAGTGCGGCGTAATCTGCCATTTGGTTGATTTGGGCATATCGATCATATATAGCGTCCGACATAACCCCCATTTGTAAATTGCAAACTTTCGATATAAAGTTGCGCCACAGATCTTCACACGATGCGATTTCCGCTTCTTGAAGGTATTGACGGTGAAATTCATACTGCGGTATCAGTGTGTGCAGGTTGCTCAGCCACGGATAAATCATATCAATAATATGGTATTTGAGAAGGCAGATAGGGACGGGGAAGTCGAAGCACCACTCATAATCGATGAAATAAGGCTTGTCAAAAGAGTCGTTCACAATGAAGATATTCTCGGGCGTTGCGTCAAAGTTGCACACGGAAAGCGCAGGACTGCCGTCAAAATTCTCGCCGTCTCCACCGAACCAATCCCGGAAGCCTTCGGAAAGGGAGAATTTGCACAGGTTATCCTCGGTCGTCAATAGTCCCACCTGCCACTCGAACAGATCGAAGATGCCCTGTCTGTCGCCGGCGTCGACCAAGGTTTCATAGTAACGCGACAGCGGCGCCCCGTCAATGAATTCGCCGAAGAGTCTGTCTCCGTCAAGCCACGTTTTCGCGATGTTTACGTTCGGGAAAGTGCGCGTCAGCAGTTCCTGATTTTGGAACACACGCACAATATGCGCTTCCCCCTCTGGGAAAACCGCTTCTTTGACCGCGTAACGGCGTTCCCCGTCGGAGACGATGGAGGTCTTCACGGAGAACGCTTTGCTCCTGTTATCGCTGATTCTCGAAAACAATACTTTCATATTTTTACGGCCTCGACCAGAAATGAATTGGCAAAATATTTGTATTCTTCGGTTCCGAACAAACTCAGCATGGCGTCCCTTTCCTTGAACACGGACAGGCGCGGCAAATCGTAGACGGGACCGGCGGGCAGAACATCTCCGGGCAAAGGCGGATACGCGTCGCTGTAGATGATCGTCGGCAATTTGTAATCGGGAAACGGATAATAAAAAAACGACGAAACAAAGCCTGCATCCGCGATCAATCGATCCAATTCGGATCGGGAAAAGGTTCTCGCCTTGCCATCCGTCCGAACATAACCTTCAATCCCACAGTACGGTATACCCAAATGATCCTCGGGGGCTCCCGAAAAATATTTCATGCCCAAGCGGTTTTCGATCGCGACATAGATCTTGCCGCCGGGTTTTAAAAAATCATACGCTTTCCGCAAAAATACGCGGAACGGATCGTCTCCAGGGACATAATAACGCGCGTATTCCAACACGCCGATCAGAACAACCGCTTCATACTGTTTTTCAAGGCGTATCTTTTCGAAATTCCCCACAAAGATGTCGATGTTGTCCCTTTCCCTGTTGCGGTGGGCATTCGCAAGGGAACGCCGCTTGGACAGTTCGATACAGTCCACATGCCTGGCCAAACGTGACAGCGGTGCGGTGACGGAACCCATCCCCGCGCCGATCTCAAGGACTTCGTCGCTTTTCGCAATATTCATCGGCTCAACAATATTCTCACGTCGAGGGGAAAGATGATATAAAACAGGCCAACGATCATCCCCGCTCAAGACTTCAAAGACATCCTTGTCCGATTTCAAAACATCCAAGATGAACTCTTCGACTTCATCGCCGTCGTTGTAGTCGTCAAGCGTGTCATAAAAGGTGTAATGGAGGGTTACGCCTCCGATTTTTTCGGTATCGTGCATCTATTTCACCTTTCCGCTTTTCATGAACGCTTCCAGCGCTTCCCGCCACGGTCGCATTTCATCCGCTCCGGTCGTCCGGAGCATCAGGCGATCCATCGCGGAGTAGGCCGGACGCGGGGCCGGACGCGGGAATTCCTCGGTGCTGCAGGGCTCGACCTCGCAGGAAAGACCCGACAGTCTGACGATCTCCGCCGCGAAATCGTACCAACTGCAGATCCCCTCGCCGGTGCAGTGGTAGACGCCGTACCCGTCCCCGGCGGCGATCCGGAGGATGTGATGCGCGAGGTCGTTGGCGTTGGTGGGATTGCCGATCTGATCGTCCACGACCTTGATCCGGTCTTTCTCCGCCGCGAGTTTCAGGATCGTCCTGACGAAATTGTTGCCCGCGCTGCCGTACAGCCAAGCGGTCCGCACGATGAAAGAACGCCGGCAGGTTTCCCGCACGTAGCGTTCGCCCAAGAGCTTCGATTTGCCGTACACGGTGGCGGGCGCGGGGCTGTCCCATTCGCGGTACGGCGTAGCCGCCCTGCCATCGAAGACGTAATCCGTGGAAACATGCACGAGTTTGGCGTTCCTGCGCTCCGCGGCCGAAGCCATGTTGCGCGCGCCGATCGCGTTGACCTTCATGGCCGTTTCGCAGTCGCTCTCACACGCGTCCACGTTGGTCATGGCGGCGCAATTGATGATGAGATCGAAGTTCTTTCCGTCCGCGAAGTCCGACACGGCTCCGATGTCCGCAATGTCCAGCGTATCGACGTCCACGCCCGTGATCTCCGCGCCCGCGTATACGGCGGGAACGGCGCCTATCTCGCTCGTCCCCGATCGCAGGATCTCGATCAGTTCATTGCCGAGCTGTCCTCTGCTGCCTGTAATCAATAGCCTCAATGCGTTCTCCTTCATCACTTGATCCGCCGAAAACCAATGTGCATTTTTGTTCCTTTATTATACAGTACCCCGAACCGATCGTAAACAGCGTGCGCCTGCAAGGTTTTCCGCCCTGCGCATTGGCAAAACCGCAAATCCATTCCAAATATTCTTCTTTCCATACCCGTTTCCATTCGACGGCTTGGTGTTCGGTCACATCGATCTCCGTTCCGCAGTCAATACACAAAATCCGCGTCACTGTCTTTCAAAAATGGCGCGGTTCTGTCTTTTTCGGAAAGCACGGGTTCCTGCACGTCCCACCGTTCCCACGCGATGCCGATGTCCGGATCGTCGTAGCGAATGGATCTGTCCGCTTCGCCGTTGTAAAAATTGTCCGTCTTGTAGCAAAACTCCACATCCTCGGTCAGCGTGAGAAAGATGTGCCCGAAGCCTCTCGGTATCAGGAACTGCCGCTTGTTCTCTTCGGTGAGTTCCGCGGCAACCCACTGCGCGTAGTGCGGACTGCCTTTCCGCAGATCGACGGCGACGTCGATCACCGCGCCCCTGTCGCACCGGACGAGTTTCGCCTGCGCGTGTTCGCCTTTCTGAAAATGGATGCCGCGCATGGTGCCTCTCTCCTTGGAATAGGAGCGGTTGTCCTGCACAAAACGGTAATGCAGACCCGCAGCGGCGAAGTCCCGTTCCGACCACGATTCGTAAAACCACCCTCTGCGGTCGCCGAACACCTGCGGCTCCACGATGAGCAATTGCGGTATCGCGGTTTCAATGACATTGATCTTTCCCATCAGTCCAACTCCCATCCCCTGAGCTTGCCGATCACTTTCAATATTCTACTGTATTTCAGCTTGTTATGCAAATCCTCATACCTGCGGCTTTGTTTGCAAAGGGACTGTATCTCGCGCAGGAAAAGAGCCGCCAACTCATATTCTTCGCGGCACGCCAAGGCCGTCAGCACCTCCGCCGAACCCGACCCGTCAAACACGCGATACTCGTGCGCCTTGCGGAAGATGAAGTCCAGCGCTTCCACATAGTCGGCGGTTGCCCGCGTCGAAGACAGATCGTTGTCAAGCAGCATGTCCATGTAGAACTTCGTCGTTCCCTCCGCGAGATGGGGATACAGATCCGTCCGGCCGTGTCTGCGCAAGACCTCGTACGCGGCCGCAAAGGCTCCGGCGACCGCCCGCGCGTTGGGGACGTCCATGCGGTAGGTGAGCGAGGGATCGGCGGCGTTTCGCAGCGCATATTGCACGATGGGCGCGTCGATGTAGCGAAACCCGCGCATGACCATGGCCAGTTCCGTAAAGAAAACCAGGTCTTCCGCAGGCGTATCCTCGACAAAACGAATGCCGTTCGTCCGTATCGTCTGTGTCCGGTAGAGCTTTGTCCACAGACCGACGCGGAATTTCATCACCTCGGGCATCTCGTCCGCAGATTCGATCCGAAAAGCCCCGTATGCCGTGTACAGACCGGATTTTGCGGCGATCACCCGCCCCGCGCGATCGTGAATCGAATAGTAACCGGCCACGACGTCGCAACCGTCCGCTTCGCCGGCTGTCCACAGTTGTTCGCAGGCCCCGGGATAATATCGGTCGTCCTGATCCAAAAACATGAGATACGGCGCGGTCGCCGCCTGCATGCCCGCGTTTCTCGGTCTGCCCGCGTACCCGCTGTTTTCCCCGCAATGCAGGGCTTTCACGTTGGGATGACGCGCCGCCAAGCCGTCGATGATCGCCCCGCTGCCGTCTGTGGAAGCGTCGTCGGCGAAGATCACCTCCAACCGTTCAAAACCTATCGTTTGGCGCGTGACGGACGCAAAGGCGGCCGCGATGTTTTCTCCGCCGTTGTATATGGGAATGATGATGCTTATCTTGTATGGTTCCCGTTCCAACTTTTTCTCTCCCATGTCGCTGTTGCTGAAAGGTTGGCGTACGCCGCGACCGTGCGGAACCTCCGGTTCGTTGCAAGTCGCGCCGTACGATCGCGGCAGGTCTATGTTCGTCGCAAGAGCCTCTTGCAAAACCGATACGCCTGCAAGAGAAACCGTCGCGCGCGCAGGGGCAACGCGCCGCCCAGGCGCTTGACCGCGCGTCGGATCCTGCGCCCTGCGGGCCGCACGATTTGAATCTTCGCTTTGAGCGCGCTTGCGCCCATCCCGCTGTACATGCTGACGGTGTCCATGAGGATGCGTCCCGTCTCCCGATCATGCGCAAACGCGAAAGCCTGCGCCCTTTTCGCGCGATCCGTCTCCGTGACGCCCGCGATGACGGATCGCCAGACCGCCGCGTGATCCGCGCGCGCGTATTTTTCCGCGCCGCGCCGCGCCGCGCGCCCCGTTTCCTTTCTCAGCGCGTCATCGCCGAGCAACCGCAGAATGCTTTCCGCCATTCCGATCCTGTCCCCGTAGGCGACCGTCAACATGCCCTCCCTGTCGCGCATCATTTCGATGTACGGGAGTTCGTAGGCGACGCACGGTATCCCATGGAATTTGCTTTCGATCAGCGTGGTGGGGAAACCCTCGACGGCGGACGTCATGACATAGACGGACGCCCGCGCATAGTATTCCCACACGTCCCTGCGGTAACCGACTGCCGTCACATTGGCGGTCAATCCCTTTTTGCGCACGCCTCTCAGAAATTTGCGCATGTCGCCGGGCCGCTCCGCGCCGCCCAACACCGTCAGATGCGCGTCGGGTCTTTCGGCCGCCACACGCGCCATCACCTCTATGAGATCCGTATG
>JAISML010000142.1 GCA_031276775.1 Eubacteriales Family XIII. Incertae Sedis bacterium
GGGCGAGCCATATCGAGATGCTGCTGGCAAAGGGGGATCGGCGTACGCTCCGGGCGATCCGCGCCGCCGTGCGTCTGGGTTGCAGGTTTGACAGTTGGAGCGAGCATTTCAATTATGAATTATGGATGAAAGCTTTTGAAAGCGCCGGTCTTCCGGTTTCACCGGACGCTTACACGGAAGCCGATGCGAGCCTGCCGTGGGAGATCATCGACACAGGCACGACGCGGGAATTTCTTTTGGAGGAATATCGAAAGGCGTTGCCATGAAATATGTCCTGCAATTCACGAAAAAAGGGCGTCTGGCCTACATATCCCACCTGGATCTGCAGCGGCTCTTCCTGCGGGTATTTCGCATGGCGGGCATCTATCCCGCATATTCAAACGGGTTCAACCCCCATCCCAAACTCAGTTTGACCTTGCCCCTTTCCACGGGGTTTTCCTCCGATTGCGAATATCTCGAAGTCGAAACGCAGGCTCCCGTCACGGACACGGAAGCGGCGGCGGCAAGGTTGAGAACCTGTCTGCCCGAGGGCATCGGGCTTCTGCACATGACCGAATGGACCGGAAGCAAATCCCAGGCCTCCCTCGTGCGTTTTGCGGAATATGAGATCACCGCCCCGGCCATCGCGGATTCGGAAACGCGAATTGCAGAATACATGCGCGAACCGTCGATCTTGGTCAGCAAACAGAGCCGAAAATCGGGTCGCCCGTCGCGCATCGACATACCCCCCATGATCCGTTCGTTTGTCTGCGTTCATGCGCTCAAACAGACGATGGTGTTTCGATGTATCCTCGCCGCAGGCGGCGACGGCAATCTGAATCCATTGACATTGATCGCCTCTTTCTGTGAATTTTGCGGACAGCCCCCGGACATCGCCGAGACGGAAGTTCTGCGAACGCGCATTCTCTTTGCGTGTTCTCCCGCCATCCCCTGCAATGGGACAAGCGCACCAAAGTCCCTGCTCACAGAACCGTGAAATGCCGCCGGCGCCGCACAGCCCGCCGACCCCTGCGCCGTAACGGTTCCGTTCACATTCACGGCGTCGTTGCCCTTGGCCGCAGCTTTCGCGGAAATTTCATTTATTCCATATATTGACATATAATGGAATTTATTGTATAATGCGATCGATGGTTCGGGAGGCGTCATACGATGAAAACATGGATCGCAAAATGGAAAGCCGGGAAAATAAACATTGGAAATCCGACGCACGTGAAAAAACTGCTGATCGTTTTCGTTGCGGGAACGATGCTGGCGGCGGCGTTCTTTCTGTACGCTACGGGAGGCGGCGAAACAGCGGAACCTGTGACAGTCATCCGCGAAAACGACGGTCCGGATTCGGCGGCGGAGAGGGAAAGCGCCGCGAAAGCCGCCGTCAAAGGAACCGCGACGCCGCCGGCGATCTATGTGGATGTGGCAGGAGCGGTCAACAAACCGATGGTCATCGAACTGCCCGCCGGCAGCAGGGTGTTTGAAGCGCTCGAGGCGGCGGGCGGCCTGACGGAAAGCGCCGACGCGCGTTACATCAACCGCGCGACGGTACTCAGCGACGGCGATCGCATCTACGTGCCCGGAGCGGGTGAAATCACGGATGAAAGCGACCTGCCTCCTTCCGCCGGCGCGACGGCGGGCGGCGCTCCCGGCGGTGCGGAGGGAAAGATCAACATCAACACCGCGGACGGAGAAACCTTGCAACAGTTGAACGGCGTGGGTCCGGCCACCGCACGGAAGATCTTGGATTACAGAGCGCAAAACGGTAAATTCACCTCGATAGAGGACATTCAAAATGTGAGCGGCATCGGCGCAAAGACCTTCGAAAAGATGAAAGATCGACTTACCGTCTGAATGATCGGCGTACGTTCGGCGGATGCCGCTGTCAGATAGGCGACAGCATCTCCGGCAAAGACCGTTCGTAAGGAGGTTTGGCAATGCCGCGTTCCGTGATGATCCCGGTTATGAGATTGGCTCCCGTCACGTCAAAGGCGGGATTCCTGACCCGGATGCCTGGAGGCGCCATGGACTTTTGAAACCACATGTCGGTCACTTCCTGTGCCGGACGCTCTTCGATGGGGATGTCCGCCCCGGTTTTGCATGCCGGATCGATGCTTGAGATGGGAGCGCAGATGTAGAACGGAATACCGTGATAGGCGGCGTTTACGGCGACGCTGAGCGTACCGATCTTGTTCGCGGCGTCGCCGTTGGCGGCGATGCGATCGCAACCCGTAAAGACGACGTCGATCAATCCTTCCGACATGAGATGCGACGCCATGTTGTCGCAGATCAGCGTCGTATCGACGCCCGCGCGGGACAACTCGAACGCGGTCAGCCTCGCACCCTGCAACAGAGGTCTGGTTTCGTCGCAGTAAACTTTCAGTCCGTAGCCCCGCTCCTGCGCCAAATAGACGGCCGACGTCGCCGTTCCGTATTTTGAGGTGGCAAGCCGGCCGGCATTGCAATGCGTGAGAATGCCCATGCCAGGTTTGAGCAGGGGCAGGGCGTATTGACCGATGGCGCGGCAGGCGTGTTCATCCTCGCGGTGAATCCGCAGACTTTCCTCTTTCAGCAATGTCAGCAGGGAGGATGCGGATTCCCCCACGTTTCCCGTCACGACGCGTTTCATCCGCTCGAGCGCCCAAACCAGGTTCACGGCGGTGGGGCGCGCCGACGCCAAATAGTTCAAAGCCTCTTCAAATCTCTCGGCAAAACGGGCATAAGCGACGGCGGCGGCGGGTTTCATCGCCAGGTATATCCCATACGCGGCCGCAATGCCGATGGCGGGCGCTCCTCTGACTTTCAGCAGATAGATGGCGTCCCACACCTCCTGTTGCGTGCGAAGCCTGATGTATTTGACTTCCCCCGGCAACAAAGTCTGA
>JAISML010000143.1 GCA_031276775.1 Eubacteriales Family XIII. Incertae Sedis bacterium
CATATTGCGTTTTCTGTGCGGCAAACCGCTTCGCTCCCGGAAAACTTTCTCTTTCCAATCCCTCCGTCCGGGATATCTCCCCACTTTTGCAAGCTCTGCGCAACGCATCCTATTGGAGCCGGCGAAGGGAATCGAACCCCCAACCTGCTGATTACAAATCAGCTGCTCTTCCATTGAGCCACACCGGCCTACGGTTCAGCCACATGACCCTGCCGGTTAAGCCTGTTGGCGACCCGAACGGGGCTTGACCCGTGACCTCCGCGTGACGGGCCGGCATTCCAACCAACTGAACTGCCGAACCACATTGGTGGGCGTAACAGGGCTTGAACCTGTGACCCCATGCTTGTAAGGCATGTGCTCTCCCGGCTGAGCTATACGCCCGGACTTTCGGCTCTGCGGTCAGGGTCATGTCGCCCAAACAATTGGCTCCAAGGGTGGGGCTCGAACCCACAACAACCCGGTTAACAGCCGGGGACTCTACCATTGAGCTACCTTGGAACAATACTCATTTTTTCATGAGCCGATACATATCTTACCATAACGCTTCACATACTGTCAATGAATTTTTAAGCCCCTCGGCCATTCCGGTATGCCCCAAAGTCCGCGAACAAAAGCGCAGGAAATGTCCATTTTGCGCCGGGGGCGCCGTAACGGCCGCAACGCAGCCGCGAATTCCTGAGCGGCAACGATCCAACTATCCTTGGTCGGCAGCGGTCAAATCCCGTACACGTTCCCGCGCGGCTTCCTTGTCTTTCGCGATCTGTGCCGCCAAAGCGGCCGTGTCGGAAAATTTTCGCTCATCCCGCAGTTTTTCCAAAAAGAAAATTTTGATGTTTTTACCGTAAATGACCTCGTTAAAATCAAAAATGTGCGTTTCCGACAATTCCCGATCCCCGTTCACGGTGGGACGGACTCCTATGTTCGTCACGCTTCCGAAAGATTTGCCGTCCACTTCGGCGAGCGTCGCATAGACGCCATAACCCGGAATGATCAGACGGGCGTCCGGAGCGATGTTCGCCGTGGGAAATCCCAATGTGCGTCCCAACATTTTGCCGCGGATCACCTCGCCGCGCATCATGAAACGCCGCCCCATGTACTTCGCGCAACGATCGACCTTTCCTTCCGAGATCAATCGCCGAACCAAGGTGCTGCTGACGAGAACGCCGTCCACAATGAAAGGTTCCATGACTTCTATGTGAAACCCTTCCCGCTCCGCCGCCTCTTCCAAACTCACCGCGTTGCCCGAAGCGTCCTTTCCGAAATGATGATTGAAACCGCAACTGACGGCCTTGGCATTGAAGTCTCCGATCAGAAGATCGCGCACGAACACTTCCGGCGGCATGGAATGAAACGTCTCGTCAAAAGCCGGGGCGAACAGAAAGTCAACGCCAAGCGACCGGATGATCTCCGTCTTTTCCTCAGGCGACGCAATGTGCTTCACGACATGTCTGCCGACGATCACATTTTTCGGATGGTTGGAAAAGGTGAACACCGCGCTTTTGAGACCGCGTTCCCGCGCGTATCGCACCGTGCGGGCGATGAGCTCGGCATGCCCCCGGTGCACGCCGTCAAAATTGCCCAGCGCCACTGCGGTGTATGGTATTTCCCCTATTTCTTCCCTTGAACAAAACACCTTCATAAGTCACAAATCCCCGAAGCCCGGATTTTCGTTTTCGGAATCATATTCCCCCTCGCTTCGCGCGCGGGCAACCACCCGAAGCGCGCCCTCACACAGCCCGGAACTGCGCGTCACCGGACTGTCTCATCGCTTTGTCGGGCGAAAACCTTGCAGGGCTTCATCACGCCGCCCACACGCTTTCCAATGCCGATGAGCCGCCATCCATCGTCATAAACGCGCACAAACTGTCCGTCTTCCCCCCCGGTTCCGTTTGCGATCCGTCCCAAACCGTTCGCAGGCTGTCCCAAATTTTCATTGAAAGGAACATTTGCGCCGCTTTGAAACCGCTTCGCGCCGCTCCCGTCAAGCTCGGCGCGCGGCAAAGCAAGCAAGGCGCTGTCTGCGGGAAGAATGGGCAACGCGTCTTTCATCCTTTCGAGTTGCTCAGGCGTATGACTGTCCTCAATGCGAAATCCAAAATCACTCATCCTGACGAGCGCGCTCATGACAGCGCCGCACCCCAGGATTGCCCCGACCTCATGGCAGACCGCGCGCACATACGTGCCGGCGGAGCAAGCAATGTCAAATTCCGCCGTGGCGGTTGCGGTATCCACATAATTTACCGTAATTGATTTTATGTAAACATTGCGTTTTTTCAACGCCTCCTCAGGCAAAGGTTCGCCGGATCTGGCATAGGCGTAGAGCGGTTTTCCTTTGTACTTCACTGCGGAATAAAGCGGCGCCGACTGTATCCGCGCGCCCTCCATGGATTTCAGCGCATCGCGGACGGCGCGTTCATCCGGCAGATTCCCCGGATTCGCACATTGCGTCATTTCGCCCCAAACATCCTGCGTGTCGCTCACGAAACCCAACTTCATTTCACAACGGTAAGATTTTGCGGAGCCGCCGGGCACATTCATGAATTCGATGATGCGTGTCGCATTGCCGAGACAGACCACCAAGACGCCCGTCGCCATGGGATCCAACGTCCCTGCGTGGCCAACGCGCTTTATGCCGGTCAGTCTGCGTACAAAAGACACCACATCATGCGAAGTCATGCCGGCGGGTTTCCGCACGTTGAGAATACCCCCGGCAGGATTGCCGTTTTTCCGTTCAGCGATCATCACAAAACCGAAATCGCAACGGAACGCATTGGGCCTGCGGGGTGACGCGCATTTGAGCCACCGTGATCACAGCGTCTCCTCCAATATGGCGTTCATGTCGGCAAGCACTTCCGAAAGCGGCCGTTGCGACGAAAATCCTGCGGCTTCGGTATGTCCGCCGCCTCCAAACCGTTCGGCCAGAGCCGCCACGTTGTAATACGACTTGGCGCGCAGACTGCCTTTCGTCCTGCCGTCCCCCGTCTCACGGATGAAAGCCGACACCTCCACGCCCCTGATCGATCTCAGTTTTTCGGCAATGCCTTCCGTTTCTTCTTCCAATGCGCCCGTCTGCGCCAGCATCTCCCGCGTCATGTGGGCAATGACGCCTTTCCCCTCTGAAACAACGGTCATCGTCCCCATTACGGCATGCTCCAAATAGAGTTTTTCCGGGCGGAAACTCTGGTATATCTCGGCGGAAACCTTGTTTGGGCTGACTCCGGCGGTCAGCAGTTCCGCCGCGATTCGATGTGTTTTCTCCGTCGTGTTCGAATACTGAAAACGACCGGTATCGGTCACCAAACCCACGTACAGAGCTTCCGCAATCCGCCCGTCCGCGGGAACGCCCATGGCTTGCAGCAATTCATATACGATCTCCGACGTGGCGGAAGCCCGCACGTCGATGAGGTTGTAATCGCAATCCGCCTTTCCGTATGCGTGGTGATCGATGCACACGGTGACGGCGGCATTGTAAAACAAGGCTTCGCCTCCGCTCAAGCGCGTTGCTTCCCCCACATCCGCCATGATCGCGAGATCGGGATATCCTTGGGATGAGCCGTCCCGACGTCCTTCCTCTCCCGCGCGAGCGGAAATTTCTTCGTCCCACCCGTCCGCGTTGTCCGAAAAAACGGCGCAACCGTTCTCGATGAAGCGAAGAATGTCGGGGATCTTCTCGTTGATGATCACCCCACACTTCTTGCCCAAAGCTTTCAGCGCCAAACAAAGGGCAACGGAAGATCCGAACGTGTCCCCGTCCATGTTTTCGTGGGGGAAAACATACACGGAACCGGCTTGCGCAATGACTTCGGCCAATTCGGCCGCCGTGACATTGGACGGATTGCCCGCCGCTTCCGCCTCCGGGTCGGAGGATCCGCCGGGCATGTCCAGTGCGCCGATCAACTTTTCGATGTATCGGCCGTATTCGCCCGACGTATCAAAGCGGAATTGGAGATCCGGCGTGCGCCTGAGTTTCATGCGCGTCCCTATCTCCCTGCGTATCAGTCCTTTCGCGCGCTCGAACGCGCGCAGCACATCCTTCTTTTCGTCTTCCGTCGCCTCCGCGCCGGAATTGCTTCCCAGCATGGTGACATAGACGGTGGCAAACGAACCGTCGTCGGCGGCTTTCACGCCCGTCACATTCACAAAACCGGAAAATCCCGGATCCGTCAATTCACGTAGCAGCATGTCGCTTATGATCCGCTTGATCTCCTCACCGATGCGCCCACTCCTGTAACTCCGTTTCGCCATTTTACCGCTCGATCTCTTCCATGACAAAGGCCTCTATGATATCGCCCTCTTTGATGTCATTGTAATTTTCAATGCCGATGCCGCACTCATATCCGGCAGCCACTTCCCGCACATCGTCCTTGAATCGTCGCAAAGATGATATTTTCCCTTCATGTACCACGATGCCGTCACGGACAACGCGCACGTCCGCGTTCCGCTGCACCTTGCCTTCCAGAACGTATGAACCGCCGATGACGCCCGCGCCGGGGACTTTGAACAATTCCCGGATCTCCACTTTCCCCAGTACAACTTCCCGAAATTCCGGGTCGAGCATGCCTTTCAGGGCGGCATCCACGTCCGCTATGGCGTCATAGATCACACGATAGGTGCGAATCTCGACATTTTCCCGATCGGCAAGGGAGGTGACCGCAGAGCCGGGTCGCACGTTGAAACCGATGATCACCGCATGGGCGGTATTCGCAAGCATGACGTCGGATTCCGTGACGGCGCCGACGCCCGTGTGAATGATGCGAACCTTAACCTGCCCGTTGCTCAACTTTTCGAGTGAGGCGGTCAGCGCACCCACCGAACCTTGCACATCACCTTTGATGATGATATTCAGTTCCTTGATCTCGTTTGCGCTGATCCGGCTGAACAGGGTTTCCAAACTCGCGCCGGAAGTCCTAGCCATGATTTCCTCGCGCTGTCTGACCCTGCGGCTTTCCGCGATGTCACGGGCTATCCTGTCCTCGCGCACGGCATTGAACTCGTCGCCTGCCTGCGGCACTTCGTTGAGCCCAATCACTTCCACCGCTCTCGCGGGTCCGGCTTTCTTGATGGTCTTGCCCTTGTAATCGGTCATGGCCCGTATCCTGCCGCTTGTGATTCCCGCCACGATGCTCATACCCGCCTCAATTGTTCCGTTGAGTACGAGGAGCGTCGCCACGGCGCCTTTTGTTTTGTCCAAACGGGCTTCGATAACCGTTCCGATCGCAAGCCGGTCGGGATTCGCCTTGAGCTCCAAAACCTCCGACTGCAGAAGGATCATTTCAAGCAGGTTGACGATCCCCTCTCCGGTCTTGGCGCTGACAGGCACGCAAATGGTGTCGCCGCCCCAATCCTCCACGAGAATGCCGTGATCGGCAAGCTCCTGCTTGACTTTGTCGGGATTGGCGCCGGGCTTGTCGATCTTGTTGATTGCCACGATCACAGGAACGCCCGCAGCCTTCGCGTGACTGATGGATTCGATCGTCTGGGGCATAACGCCGTCGTCGGCCGCCACCACGAGTACCGCGATATCCGTCACATGCGCCCCGCGCGCGCGCATCGCGGTAAAAGCCTCATGCCCCGGCGTATCCAAAAAGACGATCTTGGCGCCGTTTACGCGCACTTCCGACGCGCCGATATGTTGTGTGATGCCGCCCGCTTCCCCACCGGTGACATTGGTCTTTCGGATCGCGTCAAGCAAAGAAGTCTTGCCGTGATCCACATGCCCCATAACCGTGATAATGGGGGGTCTGGCAAGCAAATCCTCCTCTTTGTCCTCAAAGGTTTCCAAGCCCTCCTCCACGATTTCACCCTCGTCGCTGGCAATAAAGATCGGGATCCCGAGTTCTTCGCTCAAAAGCTGAACGGTCGTTTCATCCAAATTTTGATTGACATTGGCCATAACGCCCAATTTCATGAGCGCCATAATGACTTCGGAATTGCTTTTCTCCACCTGTTCCGCAAATCCCGCCACAGTGATCGGCACGTTGAGTATCTTGGTTCCCGGCGCCAAATCATCGTAATTGATGACTTTGGCCGGTTCGGCTTTCTGCTGGGGCCGAGGCCGTGGTCTTGAGCGCACAGAACGTTTTTCGAGTAAATTCTCTTCCAAAATCGGACTCTTCCCGGAGCCTCGGAAACTCTCCGCCGCGCCGCGCTTCCGCTCAACCTTGCCGCCGTATTTTTTGTTCTTGTCGGCAAAACTTTCACCGACTTTGCCTTTCTGCGGTTTCTTGTCCTTGCTCTTGGACACGGCCTGAGGGCGCTTGGGTTTGGACTCATCCTTGCGTTCGCCCCGCGCGCCGCCCGCTTTGGCTCCGGTTGCCTTGGTTCCGGAACTTTCCGCGCGTCGCCCCGCCGTACTTTTGGAAGTCTGCGCATTCCCCGGGGCGGCAGGTTTCACGTCCTCGGCGGCGGCAGGTTCCGCATCTGAGACAAGCGCCTTCCCGGGCATGTCTGCGGGAGCATTGATCGCCGCAGCCGCTTCGCCGCCGGGCGCTGCTTCCGCAGACGTCCCGGACACGCTTGCGGCGGATTCGCCGACCGCGCTTGCGGCGGACGGTTCGATTGCAGGCCGATCCGTGCGAACCACACTTTCCGAGGATGGTTTGACCGTATCGGAAAGCTGTTCGGCAGCGTTTGTGCCCGACGGCGCGGCTATGGCCGCGTCTTTCCCGGGCGCAAACTCCGCAACGTCCTTTGGCGGTTTTCTGTCCGTGCCGGAGGGTTTGTCGCCGTCCATATCCGTCCAAGCCACTTTTAACGCCGGCTTTTTCTTCCTGTGCTGCGGGTTTTCACGCCGCGCAGGCTGCGCCTTTTGATCCGCGCCACCGTCGCGCCCGTCCGCAGACGAGGTTCTTTCACTCCCATCCTCGGGTTGTTTCGCTCTCACTTCGGCTTCCAATTCCTCCCGCGATATGCGTTTGGGAACCACCTGTGCCGCAGGAATCCGAATCGGAACCGTTCCTTCCGCGGAAGCGGACGTACGACCCGTCTGCGTTGCCGCCGCCGGCTTTGGATTCGCGCGCGGTTCTCTCCCGGTCGGCTTCGTTGCGGCATCCGTTCCCTCTGCTGCATTTGCCGTCCCGGAAGTGATCGGGGTCTTTCTCGCGAATGGGAATTCGGTTGCGCTTTCCTTCAAACCCGATGCGCTTTCGACGCCCCGTACGCTCTCCTGCACCTTGTTCTTCGGTTGTCTGATCGGCGGTTTGATGTTCGCTCTTTTCGTAACGCGGACCACCTCGTCTTTTTTTTCCGCATTTCGGGCTTTTGGCGTGACCTTGACGATCTTGGTTTCCGCCCCGCCGCCGTGCGCGAGAACGTTCCTGAGCGCCGATGCACTGTCGTCCGAAAGACCCGACTTGGCATTGGGGACTTCAATGCCCATGGCTTTCGCTTTCGCAAGCACATCCTTGTCCGGTACGCCCAATTCTTTCGCCAGTTCCTGTATATTCATCCGGTCACCTCCCTATCGCCGTTTCCCG
>JAISML010000235.1 GCA_031276775.1 Eubacteriales Family XIII. Incertae Sedis bacterium
CCGAACTCAACGATGAGCATATAGACGTCCTCAGGGAAATCGGCAACATCGGCGCCGGGAACGCGGCGACGTCCCTTGGCGTGCTGTTGGATTCGGATGTCCGGATCGACATCCCCAAGGTGCGCATCGAAGATTACGGGAATGTCATCACGGCCGTGGGCGGTCCGGAGGAGAGGATTGTGGCCGTTCTCGTGCATTTCAACGGTGAGGCGGAGGGCGTGGTTCTCTTTGTCCTCTCCATGAAAGACGCGAACGAATTGATGGATGTTCTGATCGGCGGGGAGGCGCCGCTTGCGCCGGGCTTTGATGAAATAGACGAGATAAAGGTGTCGGCGGTAAAGGAGATCGGAAACATCCTCGGTTCCGCTTATCTCGGTTCCGTTGCCACGCTCACGGGGCTCAGATTGGATATTTCCGTGCCGCACATCGCCATCGACATGACGGGAGCCATCCTGTCGGCGCTCGTGGTGGAATACGGCGCGGAGGACAGCAAGGTGATGTTCATCGAGGAACATTTCAGTTTCGGCAAAAGGAGATTGAACAGCCATGTCATCATGTTTACGGACATTCGTTCCCTGAGAAAGATCATGGGCCGGCTGAGGATTGATATATGAAAGATACGATCGTCATCGGAATATCCGATCAGCGAACTTCAAAATCGCCGAATACCTTGGTCACCTATGCGTTGGGTTCGTGTGTCGGCGTGTCGCTCTATGACGAAACGACGAACATCGGCGGCATGGCGCACATCATGCTCCCCGATAGTGCGCTCATGCGCGGTGCGAAAAGCATGGATCGCATGAAATTCGCGGATACCGCCATCGCCGATTTATTGGACAAGATGGTGGTTCAGGGAGCAAACAGAAGTCGGATCACCGCGAAGATCGCCGGCGGCGCGAATATGTTCAAGATGTCCGACGGCAGCGGGCTCGGCAGCATCGGGCAGCGCAACATCGCAAGCGTGAAGCAGGTACTCTTTGATTTGGGCGTTCCCATCATCGCGGAAGACGTCGGGAAAGATTTCGGGCGAACGATCTTTTTCGATTTGGATACCGGAAAGGTTCGGGTGCGATCGCTGGGGAAAAATGTAAGGGAAATGTGACCCGGGAAGAAACGGAGAAGTGGCATGGCTGAATTATATGACGGGGAAAACTATGAAGAGGATACACAGCACGGACGTTATCTGACATTTACGATCGAGGAGAACGTATACGGCATTCCCATCCGGTTTGTGACGGAGATCATCGGCATCCAGGGCATCACAAAAGTTCCCGAAACGCCCGATTACATCAAGGGCGTCACCAATCTGAGGGGGAAGATCATTCCTCTGATCGATGTGCGGCTCAAATTCGGGCGGGAGGAAATCCCCTATGACGAGAGAACCTGTATTGTTGTCGTTGACGTCGTCGACGTGTCTGTGGGACTTATCGTGGATCGGGTGGACGATGTTTTGACCATTGAGGACAATCGGATTGCCTTGCCGCCCGAAAGCCGATTGGGATTTGAAAACAGATACATCGAGGGCATCGGCAGAGCGGAGGATGGGGTGCAGTTGCTTTTGAATATTGAAAAATTATTGCAGCATGATGAAATGGACATGATAGAGAAGATGTCCGAAGCGGATCCGACCGCCTTGAATTGAAGGTCGGAAGATGACGCGAATCAAGGTGTTGATCGTAGACGACTCTTTGCTTTTTCGTGAGTTGCTTCAAAAGGGGCTGAGGCGATTCCCCGATATTGAGATCATCGGAACGGCCGCAGATCCTTTTGAAGCCAAGGATCGGATTGTTGCGCTCAGACCCGACG
Organism: Eubacteriales Family XIII. Incertae Sedis bacterium; assembly: GCA_031276775.1. Lineage (GTDB taxonomy): Bacteria > Bacillota > Clostridia > Peptostreptococcales > Anaerovoracaceae > JAISGB01. The sequence continues at coordinate 1,807 of JAISML010000235.1, forward strand.
TGATCACGCTGGATGTGGAGATGCCGCGCATGGACGGGATCAAGTTTCTGCGCCAACTCATGCCGCAACTCCCGTTGCCCGTCATCGTCATTTCCTCTTTGCGGGAGAGCGTGTTTGAGGCGATGGACGCCGGCGCGTTGGATTTTGTGCCAAAGCCGGAGAATGCGGACAACACCGTCGCTTTTGCCGGGAGTCTCGCGGAAAAGATCAGGGCGGCGTCCAAGGCGAGGTTGGCTTACCGCAGAGACGCGCGCACCGACATCAAATTGGGCGCGGAAGGCGTCAAGGGTCCCGTCGATCCCCGGATCGTCATCGCGATCGGAGCTTCCACGGGCGGAACGGAAGCGATCTTCAGCATCCTGAGCAAGTTTTCGGGGAATATGCCGGGCTTTGTGATCGTGCAACACATGCCTGCGGGGTTTACCAAACTGTATGCGGAACGGTTGAACGCCACGTGCGTCTTCGAGGTCAAGGAGGCCGAGGACGGAGATGTTTTGCGTCCCGGGCGGGCATTGCTCGCGCCGGGGGATCATCAGATGCGTGTGATCCGGAAAGGGGCGGGGTATGCTGTGCGGTGCGACAAGTCTCCCAAGGTGAACGGTCATCGGCCTTCCGTGGATGTGCTTTTCCATTCGGTTGCGGAAGCGGCGGGAAAGGATGGCGTCGGCATCATCCTTACGGGGATGGGCGCGGACGGCGCGTTGGGGCTGAAGCGGATTCGGTACGCCGGCGGCTATACCCTCGGACAGGATGAGCGCAGTTCGGTGGTTTACGGCATGCCCATGGCCGCCTATATGTCCGGCGCCGTGATGGTGCAGCTGCCGCTCTACAGGATACCCGACGAATTGTGCCGCAAGTTGTCTGTATGGACATAAAACGTTGTCGTTTTTAATAGGAAGAGGAGTGCAAATGAAAAAGAAACCGATCGTAAAAACAATGGATGGCAACACCGCCGCCGCGTATGTTTCGTACGCGTTTACCGATGTGGCCGCGATCTATCCCATTACGCCGTCGTCAACGATGGCGGAAGTCGTGGACGAATGGGCGGCGCATGGGAAGAAGAACATTTTCGGACAGCAGGTTCGCGTGGCTGAGATGCAGTCGGAGGGAGGCGCTGCGGGCGCGGTTCACGGTTCTTTGGCCGCAGGCGCGCTCACGACCACCTATACCGCGTCCCAGGGACTGCTTTTGATGATACCGAACATGTACAAGATCGCCGGTGAGTTGCTGCCCGGTGTGTTTCACGTGAGCGCGCGCACCCTTGCGGCGCATGCGCTGTGCATCTTCGGCGATCACAGCGACGTCATGTCGGCAAGGCAGACGGGTTTTGCTCTCCTGGCTTCGGGTTCCGTTCAGGAGGTCATGGATTTGGGCGCGGTGGCGCATCTTGCTTCAATCAAATCGAGAATCCCGTTCCTTCATTTTTTTGACGGCTTTCGGACCTCCCACGAGGTGCAGAAGATAGAGGCGTGGGACTACGATGAACTGGAAGGGCTTTTGGACAAGGACGCAGTGCGGGCGTTCAGGGACAGGGCATTGAATCCCGAACATCCCGTCGTCCGCGGAACGGCGCAGAATCCGGACATCTTTTTTCAGGCGCGGGAAGCGGCCAATCCGTATTATGAGCGGTTGCCGGAGATCGTCGTCGATTACATGGAAAAGGTCGGGGAATACACGGGAAGGAGCTACAAACCTTTCGATTATGTGGGCGCGCCCGACGCGGAGCATGTGATCGTCGCCATGGGTTCCGTCTGTGACGCCATCGAGGAGACCATGGAAAACAGCATGGGCGCGGACGAAAAGATCGGTCTCATCAAAGTGCGGCTTTACCGGCCTTTCGTCGGAAAATATTTCTTCGATGCGTTGCCGAAAACGGTGAAGAAGATCCCCGTTTTGGATCGGACAAAGGAGCCGGGCGCACCGGGGGATCCGCTCTATTTGGACGTCAAATCACTCCTGTTTGACATGGATCGGCCGCCCAAGGTCTACGGAGGGCGTTACGGACTTGGGTCAAAAGACACGACGCCGGGCATGATCGTCGCCGTGTTTGACAATATGAAAGCGGACGCCGCGAAAGACGGATTTACCGTCGGCATCGACGACGACGTGACCGGAACCTCGCTCGTTTACGACAATACGGTATCCGCAGAGCCGGAAGGCACGATCAAATGCAAGTTTTGGGGGCTCGGTTCCGACGGAACCGTCGGCGCGAACAAGACGGCCATCAAGATCATCGGGGATCACACTGACATGTACGCGCAAGGATATTTTGCCTATGATTCCAAAAAGTCCGGCGGCGTCACCATCTCCCACCTGCGTTTCGGGAAAAAGCCCATCCGCTCCTCTTATCTGATCAACAGCGCAGACTATGTGGCTTGCCACAATCAAGCCTATGTCTATCAATACGATATGCTGCGGGACTTGAAAGAGGGCGGAATTTTTCTGCTGAACACCGTGTGGTCCGCGGAAGAATTGGAACGGAAATTGCCGGCGGGCGTCAAGCGGGTTCTCTCCGCCAAAAATGCCGCGTTTCACATCATCGACGCCTATGCGCTCGCGCGGGAAATCGGGCTTGGAAACCGCATCAACATGGTCATGCAAGCCGCTTTCTTCAAACTCACGGAGGTCATTCCCGTTTCGGACGCGACGGCCTATCTGAAAGAAGGCATCGTGTCCGCCTACGAAAAGAAGGGACAAAAGGTTCTGGATATGAACTTCGCGGCCGTGGAAGCCGGCATCGGAAACATCGTGAAGGTGGACGTGCCCGCGCACTGGGCGGACGCGCAGGACGAACCTGACGCCGCCGGGCAGATACCCGCTTTCATCGAGGAGGTTCTCGTGCCCATGAACAGGCAGGAAGGGGATTCCGTCCCCGTCAGCAAATTCGCGGGTATCGAGGACGGGACATTTCCGTCGGGAACGTCCGCTTACGAAAAACGCGGCGTCGCCATCAGCGTGCCCGTCTGGGATAAGTCCAAGTGCATACAGTGCAATCAGTGTTCTTTCGTCTGTCCGCACGCCGCCATCCGACCGATCCTCGTGGACGAAAGCGAAGCGCGCAACGCGCCCGCATCGTTCGAGACCCTCCCCGCCATGGGCAAGGGCCTCGAGGGGTTGGGATATCGGATGCAGATCAGCCCGCTTGATTGTCTGGGTTGCGGCAACTGCGCCGACATCTGTCCGGCGAAGGAAAAAGCGCTTTCCATGACCGTCCAAGGTTGGGACGAGGCTGAAGAAACGAATTGGGACTATGCCGTGACCGTCTCCGTCAAGGACGGCGTCATGAGCAGGGAGAGCGTCAAGGGGAGTCAATTTGCGCGTCCTTACATCGAGTTCAGCGGCGCTTGCGCAGGTTGCGGCGAAACGCCTTACATCAAAGTCATCACCCAACTGTTCGGGGATCGCATGTTGATCGCCAACGCCACGGGCTGTTCTTCCATCTGGGGGGCGTCGGCGCCGTCCATGCCGTACACAAAGGATGACAAGGGCAGGGGACCCGCGTGGGCAAATTCCCTCTTCGAGGACAACGCGGAATACGGTTACGGCATGGCCATCGCCGTCCGGCAACTGCGCGAAAGGATTTCGGAAAAGACACGGGAATTGCTCGCTTTGGATTTCACCAATCCGCAGGTCAAGGAAGCCGCGGGGATCTGGCTCGATCATATGGAGGACGGCGGCGCCGCCGGACGGGAAGCGTCCGAGGCCTACGCAAAGGCGCTCAAATGGGGTATCGCCACCATAGACGAAACGATCGCTTTCCTCGAAAGCGATCCCAAACACGCGCCGGCGGCGCAACGGTTCAAAGAAGCCAAGGCTGCGGGCGCGACGCTTTGCGACTGTCCGGCCTGCACGCTCGCGCGCGAGCTGTACGATGCGAAGGATTTCTTCATGAAGAAGTCCGTGTGGGCGCTCGGCGGCGACGGTTGGGCGTATGACATCGGCTACGGCGGTCTGGATCACGTCCTGGCGTCGGGAGAGAACATCAATGTCCTCGTCTTCGACACCGAGGTCTATTCCAATACGGGCGGACAGTCGTCGAAATCCACGCCGGAGGCCGCCATCGCGAAATTCGCCGCGTCCGGCAAGCGGATCAAGAAGAAGGATCTGGGCATGATGGCCATCTCCTACGGCTATGTCTATGTGGCGCAGGTGGGTATGGGCGCGGACAAAAATCAGTTTATGAAAGCTGTCGTCGAAGCCGAACGCTACGACGGACCTTCCCTCATCATCTGCTACGCGCCCTGCATCAATCACGGGATGCGCAAGGGGATGGGCAAGGCGCAGGAAAACATCAAGGATGCCGTTGCCGCAGGTTACTGGCAATTGTTCCGCTACAATCCCGAACGGAAAGCCGCCGGAGAAAATCCTTTCATTTTGGATTCAAAGGAGCCGACGGGCAATTTCCGCGATTATATTCTGGATCAGGTGAGATACAGTTCCTTGGCCGCGGAATTTCCGGACGTGGCGGAGGATCTGTTCGCCGCCGCCGAAGCGGACGCCAAGGAACGGTTGGACGGGTACAGGCAATTGGCGGGCGCGTAAGGAAGCGCCGATCAATGCCTCGCCCGCGTCAGCGCCGCCGATTTTTGAAAATTTGTTGCGTCGGTTCAGGTTCGTTTAAGGATGATCCCCTATAATGTGGATGAGGTCCGGGGATTGGGACAGTCGGCACGGAAAGATCGTCGTCAGGCGGAATGTGCCCGCGTCCGATCAAAACGCGGCACGTTGGGAACCGGCAACACGGCAGGCACGAATGGGATCGCGGGGAAACGCCCGGCGAAACGGAGGCAAGGAACATGGATCACGAAGAATACAAAGATGCAAACCGGAAGATTGGATCATACGGCGCCGACGGGTACGGCGGCGGCAAACCGGACGGCGCGGACGAATTGAGCGGCGCGTCCACGGGTTTCATCCTTGTGGACAGAGTACCCGGCGGCATAGGCAGATCGAACCCCAGCGGCACGACTGCGTCGGACTCCGGCGGCTCCGCGCCTTACGGCGCCGCTTCCGCCCCGTCCGGAGCGGGGGCTTTCGGCGGCTCCGCGCCTTACGGCGCAGCTTCCGCCCCGTCCGGCGCGGGGGCTTTCGGCGGTTCCGCGCCTTACGGCGCCGCTTCCGCCCCGTCCGGCGCCGCGGCTCCCTCCGCGTCTGCGCGGGCGGACAGGCGAAAAAGGAGGAAATCTTCCATGATCGCTCTGCAACGGAGAACCGTCGCGTTTTTCGCCGTCTTTGTTGCGGTGGCCTGTCTTCTTTCCGGCATCGGCGGCGGCTTCATCGCGCTTCGGCTTGCTCCCGGAATTTCCGAATCCGGTTCGGGCAACAGTTATACCATCAACACCACTTCCGACATCGGCACCACGGAAGCGGTGGCAAAGAAAGTGCTCGATTCCGTGGTGGGCATCACCTCCACCTATACGCAGGAGAACAGTTTTTTCGGAAGGACTCAGGAGTCAAGCGGCGTCGGAACGGGCATCATCATTCATAAAGAGGGTTACATCCTCACCAATTCCCACGTTGTAATGGATGGGAGTTCCGATAAGATCAAGGTCTTGCTCTCCGATGGGACGGAGGTGGACGCCAAAATTCTGTGGAATGACGAGACCATCGATCTCGCAGTCCTCAAAGCGGAAGCCAAGGGTTTGGTTCCCGTGGAGTTGGGAGATTCGGACAGGATACGGATCGGCGCGTACGTGGCGGCCATCGGTAATCCGCTCGGACTTGATTTCAGCGGCAGCATCACGCAGGGCGTGGTAAGTGGACTGAACAGATCCATCACCGCGTCCTCCTCGACCAAGACGACGCGCATGGAGGGGTTGATTCAGGTGGATGCGGCCATCAATTCCGGGAACAGCGGCGGTCCCTTGCTGAACAGCAAAGGCGAGGTCATCGGCGTGAACACGGCAAAGGCTTCGGCCGAAGGCATGGGTTTTGCCATCCCCATCAATACTGCGAAACCCATCATCAACAAGATCATCGAAACGGGAAGTTTTGAACGGGTATACATGGGCGTAAGCGCGGCAAACGCTTCGGACATCGCCTCGCAGTATCCAAATCTCAATCTCAGCGTCAAGGAAGGCGCGTTCATCTCCGAGGTCACCGCAGGATCCCCCGCCGCTGAAGCGGGGCTCCGGATGAAAGACGTCATCACGTCGGTGGACGGCAAAGCGATCACGGGCAGCACGGACTTGATCAAGACATTGCTGAATTACAGCGCGGGCGATGTGGTGGAAGTCGTCTTTGTCAGGGACGGCAGGGAAGAAACGCTCCGGGTCACCTTGGCTTCCCAGGCGCAGGTCTACGGAGAGACGGGTACGGACGGTTTCGGTTCGCAGGGGAACGGGGGCGTCCGGGAGCCGCAGGGCGGCGATCCGTTTGAAAATCCGATCCCCGGCGGGGAGGAATGAGCCGCGCGGGAAGAAAGCAGTTTTCGTCGCGGGGAGAGGTTTGAACGAAACGAAACGGCAAAAGCGAACAGGGACAGCGGCCGAGGCTCCGGGAATGGCGCCGCGGCCGCTTTTGGCATTGCCCAAGGTTTCGTAACAGTAACTGCGGGCTTTGGCTTTGGCGATCGATGAGAACCGGGCGGCGCGGCAGTTTACTTTTTCCGTCGTTCGATGGTATAATAATTATCTCAACGAGCGGCGGGCGCCTGGGTCGGTCGGATGAATGATGCGGCAGACGCGTAGCGGGAGAGGCGAAGAGCAGTGTGAGGAAGGAAGAAGCATGAAAGCGACATTTGTTTCCAAAGAAAGCAACAACGTTACATTTGAAATGGGATTTGACGCGCAGGAATTTGAAAGCGCGCAGATTGAAGCGTATAAAAAGACGAAAAACCGCTATCATGTGAACGGTTTCAGAAAAGGGAAGGCGCCGAGGCGGCTCATCGAACAATATTACGGAGAGAGCGTGTTCATGGAGGAGGCTTTGGAGGATCTGCTGCAATCGGACTATCCGAAAGCGTTGACCGATCTGAAGCTCG
>JAISML010000241.1 GCA_031276775.1 Eubacteriales Family XIII. Incertae Sedis bacterium
CCCGACAATCCTCCGGGGGCGCAGAGCCCGCGGGATCCGCTGTGTCCGGCGGGGCTGTCCGCCCCGCCGGACGCCGGTGCGGCGCAGACGCAGGGCGCGCCCCCGATCCTGGACGACACGCCCGCGGCCGAGCTTCCGGACGCGGACGTTCCCGCCTCCCCCGGTTCCCCGGACGTGAACGTCGAGGCGGAGCTGAAGGACGGGGCGGTTCCGGCCGCTTCGGGCGGCAGGGCCTGGTCCCTGGTGAATCTGGCGTTGACCTGCGTTGCGGCGTTGCTGCTGGTGTTGTCGCCGGCGCGGTATTTCCTCGCCGCGATCGGGAGACGGGGAGGGGAAGAAGACGCTTCCCCCGGCGGAACGGAAGACCCGCGCGCGGAAGCTGCCGGGCGCGCCGCCGCGCGACGCGCGCGCAGGGGACGGGCCTTGCTTGCGGGGATTCTGTCCACGGTCGTCACGATCCTGCTGTTCCTTTTGACGGAGGACATGCGTCTGCCCATGGAATGGGTCAACAAATACACGGTCGTCTATGCAGCCGCCGTCGCCGCCGAACTCTTCTTCGCGCTTTCCGCGAAGCGGCGTCCGAAAGCGCGGCCTGCGGAATAGCGCGGATCGTGCGCTGCCGAACGACGGAGCCAAAGGCGCGGGGAAACGTCCCCCGCGCCTTTGATCCGCTTTTCCGCTTCTTTGAAGCCGATTTGATGCAAACCGGAGCGCCGCACGGTCGCGGCGCAGTCCGCAACCCCTGCCCGGCAACCATCGCCGGCGCGCATTGCCCGCTTTCCCCGGCGGCGAACGATTGACTTCCGCGCGCGCATTACAGTATAATTTTCGTATCATATATTTATATTGTGCTTGACGCGGAGTTCGTCCGCACGTGGATCCATCTGCCGGTTTGGGGAATATGTGTCGGCTGGGGAGGTAAAAAATGGCCAAAGAAATTCAAAAAGCGTCGAATGCCATGAATACTGCGGAGCGGGGGCTGAGAAAGCACAGGATGAGCACGCTTACGGTCGTTTTCATGGTGTTTTCGCTTGTCGCCGCCGGCTGTTACGGGATCGAGGACATGATCCCGGAATCCGGACCGGGACTTACCCTGATCATGCTGATCGTCCTGCCGTTCGTTTGGGGTCTGCCCTTTGGCTTGGTGGCGGCGGAACTGGGTTCCGCAAGACCGCAGGAGGGCGGTTATTACAAGTGGGTGCAGGAGGCGCTCGGCGAATTTTGGGGATTTCAGGCCGGTTGGTGGCGGACGGTTTCCATCTACATCGACAATACGCTCTATGTCATCCTGGCGGGCAATTATTTGGGCAGCATGCTGGAGATGGGCAAAACGGAAAGCTACATTTTCAAAGCGGCCATGATCCTGATCTTCATGTGGATCAACCTCAGGGGCGTCAAAGACGTCGGTCTCATCACCAATATATTGGCAGGCTTCGTGATCCTCGCATTTGCGATGATTGCCGTCGTCGGATTTGTGAATTGGGGCGGGAATCCATTCTCCCCCGTCACCGCCTACCCCATTGAGGCGGGCTCCGACTGGATCTTCTATATCGGATCGGGCATCGCCATCGGCATGTGGATGTACTCGGGTTATGAATCCATGTCCACCATTGCGGGCGAACTGGAGGATCCGCAGGTGATACCGAAAGCGACGCTCATCACCGTGCCGCTGATCATGGCTACCTACATCCTGCCGACGATGGCCGGCCTGTCCGCGTTCAAAACGGAAGGGGAGGAGTTCGGGTTCCTGAATTGGGGTTCCGAAGCCACCGATGTGGGCTATGCCTCAGTGGCGACGCATTTTGTCGGACCGGCGTTCGGCGTCTTCTTCGGTATCGTCGCCATCATCGCGCAGTGTTCCATCTACAACACCTACATCGCGTCCGGATCGCGGGGTTTCTTCGCCTTGGCCGACGACAATTTGGCGCCGAAAATATTGGTGAGAGTCGACAAAAAACACGGCGTGCCGTATGTGTCCGTCATCTCCGTGGCGATCGTGAATTTGGTTCTCTGCATTCTTCCGTTCAAGACGGTGGTCGTCGTGGACGTGTTCCTCTTGGTGTCTTCCTATATCATGGTATACATCTCCGCGTTGATTCTGCGGAAACGGATCCCCGGCGGGGAATACAAATTCCGGATTCCCGGAGGGTACGGCGTTCTCGCCGTTCTTTGCGTCGTTCCCATATGCGTCGCTTTCCTCTCTTTCTTCATCAACGGATCGGATTATTTCATCGGTGGCATGATCGGCGTCATATCCGGTCCGATCCTCTATTTTGTCTGGAAGAAACGGTACGGAGGTTTGGCGGCCAAAGACGCTTCGCGGTATCCCGTCAACCCCAAGACGGGTTTGGCCGAAGGCGATCTGAACCGCATTGCCGTGATTCTGGGCGTCCTGACCGTGATCGGCGTCATCGGCTGTCTGTTCCTGCCGTGGTACGAAGCGGACTGGTCTTTCCCGGACGACTATGACATGACGCTGTTCGCCGATCAAAGCGCGATGTTCTTCGGGATCAGGGTCGCGACGATCGCCGCCGGCGCGCTGACGGTCGTCTTTACCGTGCTGGGACGGATGAAAGAGGGCGCAAAATGAAAAGTGGGACGCGCGTTGCGCACAAGAAATGAGGCAAGCATGAACAACCGCATTGACATTATTCCGCCGCAATCCTACCTGCTGCGTGACGAAAAGGATACGGGCATCGAAAGGGAGATGAAGGACGCGGGACTGTATGTCAACACGCTTGATTTGTCCGCCGCCGGCGACATCCTGTTTGTTCCGGTAAGAGGTCTTTATTCGCATGCCAGACGGAGCATGAAATTGGTGGGCGTCTTCATCAACAACGGCGCGCGCCCCGTCTTCGGCCTAAAGGCGACGTTGCGGATGAAACTCCGGAATACCGAAACCGAATTGGGCGCGGTGCATTTGGTCTTTCCCCATGAATTTACGGGAGAGATCGGACCGCATACGGGCTTGCTTGTCCATATCACCGTACCCGTGCAGGGTTTGTCGGCAAACAGGAGATTTTCATCCTCGTTTTTCGACAGCGAGCTCTCCGATATTGAAGCGCTGACGGAAAAGCCGAAACCTCCCGTTTCCGGCGGCAAGTGACGTTACCGAAAAGACCTGCCGCCTTTCCGAAAGATTTGTGATATAGGCATGACGCGGAATCGCAGCGCATGGCTTCCTGAAAAATACGATTTTTCAGACATGTTCGAAATTATGAACCGAAGTGAAAATGAATTGCAATGGCGGGAGCTGTGCAGTATAATCAGCTTACGTTTTGACGCAATGCATCCGGAGGGCGCGGCGGCACGCGGAAATCCCGTGCGCCGTCCGCTTTGGGATCGGTTGCGGCGAATCGGTTATGGCAAATCGGTTATGACGAATCGATTATGACGAATCGATTGCGATTTAAGGAGGTGAATTATGTCTGAAGAAAGATTGGTGGAGCGGAGCGAACGCACGCTTACGCGCGGCATCAGACCGTGGCACGTTTCGCTCATTGCGCTCGGCGGTATCATAGGTTCCTGTTATTTTCTCGAATTGGGGTATACGTTCAATGAGATGGGACCCGGCGCGATTCTGATCACGTACACGATCGCCGGGCTGACGATCTTCGGCGTCATGCAGTCTTTTGCGGAAATGCTCGTCAACATCCCGCGCAGGGGATCTTTCGTGTCCTACACGAGGGAGTTCATGGGCGATACGGCTTCGGCCGGCATCGGTTGGGCGTTTTGGGCGAACTGGGTCTGTTACATCCCGTCGGAGGCCTTGGCGACGGCCATTTTCGTCAACGCGCTGATCAAGGATATCTCGGGCCGTGAGCCGGGTATGGGACTGACGTTCCTGTGGGGCGTCCTTGCGCTCGCGCTGCTCACGTTTATAAATATCTATCAGGTGAAGTGGTTTGGCCATGTGGAATCCATCATGGCCATCATCAAGATCTTCGCCATCATCCTGTTCATCATCTGCGGCATTTTGATCTGGCTCGGTTTGGCGGGCAACGGCGGCAGCTTTGAGGGGGACGGTCAAACGGTGACGGTCGGCAAGGAATTTCTCGGACTCAAGATACCCTTGGGCGGTGAGGACAGCCTCATCAGGCAACTGTTCCCCCGGGGCGGCTTCGTGATGATCACCTTGATGATCTGGACCTTGGTCAATTTCCAAGGCTCCGAGATCGTGGGGCTGTCCGCCGCCGAAACGCAGAATCCCGAGGTGAACGTGCCGTTGGCCTGCAAGCGGGTCGCTTACCGGATCATCCTGATCTATTTGGTGCCGATCCTTGTTCTCTCCCTGATCATGCCCTATTACGCGGCCACCTTGGACAGTTCGGTGTTTGCCCAGGCTTTGGCGACTTACGGGTTTGGCTGGGGCTCGCGCGTGTTCACCGTCGTGACGCTCATCGCCGCGTTCTCCTGCGCCAACTCGGGGTTTTACGGCACGGTCCGTTCGCTGTACGGGCTGTCGGTCGAAGGGCTTGCGCCGAAATTCCTGTCCAAGCTGAACCGGTTCAACACGCCGCAGAACGCGACGCTGTTCACCCTCGCGTTTATCTGGCTCGTGTTCCTGCTCAGCTTCATCATCACATCCTTTGGGTTTATGGGCGGTGAGGACGGAATGCTTTACACCTCCTTGGTGGGCATATCCGGCTTTACCGGGACGCTGTGCTGGGTCGGCATCCTGTACTCCCAGATCGTGTTCCGAAAGCGGCTGATCCGGCGCGGTTACGATCCGAACGAGGTTCTCACGGTGAAAGCCAAGTGGTACCCGTGGCTGGAGTGGCTTGCCATCATCGTGCAGGTGGCCGCCATGGCGTTGCTGATCTTCGAGGAAGGGGACGGACTGCCCATCTTCGTCATGTCGATGATCATCATTATCATCCCGATCGTCGTGTTCAGGATACAGAAAGCGCGCGGCAGGATCAGGACGAATATCGTGATCGGAGCCGATGAAGTCACGTTTGACGAGAAGTTCCCGGACAGGAACGGCAAGGCATAGCGGCGTTTACGGAAAAACGCAACGAAATTGGAGGCAAAAGCGCAACGCAATTTGAGGCAAAGCGCAACGAAATTTGAGGCAAGGCGCCGGGAGGATCGGGGAATTGGTCTTCCCGGCGTTTCATTGCGCCATGTTGCGCAGTATCCCGTTGCCGTTACGATGCAAAGGTTGGCGGCGGGCGGAGACGTCGCGCGGCCGCAGCGCTGCCCGCCAACCCCGGACAGCAACGCGCGCCTGCACGCCACCGCTTTTCCTGAGAATTTCTTCTCAAAACCGGTTGACTTTACCATGGAGTAATGTTTTACCATAGTTTCAAGGAAGCAAAATCGATCCACAGCGTCGGAGAAACAGGAATACGTTAGAGCTTTGCATTGGGAAAGGGTGTCGGAACGGCCGAACACGCATGACGTGCAATGCTGTTCCCTCATATTGGGTGATTGTGTATGTTTTCTCTTTCAGACAAGATTGCGGTCGTGACGGGAGCCAACAAGGGCGTTGGCTATCAGGTTTCAAAGCGTCTGCGCGAAGCGGGCGCGCGGGTGTTCATGCTCGGGCGCAACACGGAGCTGCCGGACAAAGCCGCCGAATTGGGCAATGAATATGTGATGGCGGATGTGGGGGACGAAAGCCAGGTGAAGGCGGCGATGGACGCAGTGGGCAAAGCGGCGGGACGCATAGACATATTGGTCAACAACGCCGCGATCATCATTCCCGAGACGGACATTGCCGACATCGACATCGCTCTCGCGAAAAAATTGTTTGACATCAACTTTTTCGGTTATATGGCGGGAATCAAGTACGCTTTGCCGTACATGCCGGACGGATCGTGCATTGTGAATATGGCTTCCAACGCGGGCGTGCAGGCTTTCCCCGGATATAGCGCGTACAATTCCTCAAAATCGGCGATCATCGGCTTGACGAAGACGGTGGCTCTTGAATTGGCCGACCGTGGGATTCGCGTCAACAGCATTTGCCCGGCCAGCATCGACACGCCGATGCTCTATCAGGAGGGCTGCGAAAATGAGCTGAAGATGGGAGACTACTGTTGGCCCCTGGGTCGTTTTTGCAAGGCGGAGGAAGTCGCGGCTTTGGTGCATTTTCTCGCAAGCGACGATTGCAGGTACATCACGGGAGAGGATGTGCAGATAGACGGCGGCTACACGGCGGGCATCGGCCGGCGCGGTCTGCGGAAATGGCTTGAAGACTGACGACGTGGGGAGGTGAATTCAATGATTGAAACGGGAAAGGGCGGAGAAGGTCTGCGCCGGGGCAGGGTCGAAGGCAAGGTGGCGGTGATCACGGGCGGCACCATGGGCATGGGATTCGGTTCCGCTTGCGCGCTTGCGCGCGAGGGCGCGCATGTGACGGTCATCGGCAGAAGCGATGCGGGGCTGGCCGCCGCGGATGAACTGCGCAAGTATGACGAAAGCGCGGAATTCGTCCGCATGGACGTGAGCGACGCGAAAGGCATGAAAGCGGTCTACGACGAGGTCGCCGCGAAATACGGAAAGATCGACATCGCGGTAAACGCGGCGGGCGTGGGACGCCAAATGCGTTTTACGGACGTGGACGAAGATTTTCTTGACATGTACCTGAATATAAATTTCAAAGGGATGTGGAACGCCTGTCATGCCGCGATACCCCATATGGTAAAGCGGAATTACGGGAAGATCGTAAATTTCAGCTCCGTGACGGGCGTCATGGTGGCCGATCCCGGCATGACGGCCTACTCTTCCACGAAAGGCGCCATCATGGGGATGACAAAAGCGCTTGCGTCCGAATTTGCCGCAAACAACATCACCGTCAACGCGATCCTTCCCGGCATGGTGGATACCCCCATGGCGAGACGCGGTTTTGCGGAATCCGATCCGGTCAATCCGGACGCGATCGCCGAAGCGATCGCCGCGCAGATTCCGATGAAGCGCATGGGAACGATCGAGGAAGCCGGCGCGGTCGCCCTGTTCCTTTCCTGCGACGACTCCGCTTATGTGACCGGCATCGGGTTGGTGTTCGACGGCGGATCCACCCTGCCCGAAACGCCGGGCAGCGGATGGGAGCCGGCGTAGACGGATCCTGACGGCGCCGTGCCGGAGCGGTGGCGATCCGGGCGGCAAACGAAATAAAAGGGGCTATCTCATTTGAGACAGCCCCTTTT
>JAISML010000091.1 GCA_031276775.1 Eubacteriales Family XIII. Incertae Sedis bacterium
GGAATCCGGCAACGCGCAACTCGGCGACGGCAAGATGGCTCTGTACAGCGCCGACGGTGGCAACAATGAAAACACGCTCAAAGCGCTCAAAGCGGGCGACGAAATCACAATCCGCGTGATCGACGAGGATAACCTCGGTCTGGAAGACGTGGAGCAGGCCATTACGGGCTTCACCTATTATCTGGTACAAAACGGGAAAATCAATCCCTCGCTGTACACAAGAAGCGATTGGAAAGATACGCATCCCCGCACCACCATCGGCATCAAAGCGGACGGTACCATCGTCATTCACGAAGTGGACGGGCGACAAGCCGGCTTCTCCGACGGACTTTCCGACATTGCCACTGCGGAATACATGCTCACCCAAGACTGCGTTACCGCGATCCGTTTGGACGGCGGCGGTTCCTCCACGGCGATCGCACGTCTGCCGGGCGATTCGGACATTACGGTTCTCAACAGTCCGAGCGATGGGGCGCAACGCAAAGACAGCAACGGCATATTGCTGCTCGCGAAAAAAGAAGCTGCGAACGACGGCGCGAAAATGATCCACGCGTATCCCGGAACGATTCAAATCCTGGAAGGTTCCACCTACGATCTGTCGAATCTCACGGTCAAAGCCACCGATTCAAATTATTGGCCGTCGGATCTGACCGCATCGCTGTCTTACTCCGCCGACAGCAATATCGGTGAAACCAACGGCTCGTTGTTCACAGCCAAAAAGGGGAGCGGAAGCGTCTCGGGGCAGATCACGATCACAGCCGGAGAGATGTCCGCAAGCGTGAAAGTCGAAGTCGTGAACAGAGTGGATGAGTTGAGACCTTCGGCTCCGTTGATCAGCGTCACCCCCGGATCTTCCTACGGGTTGCAGGTGGACGCACTGCTTGCGAACCGACGGATCATCTCCAGCCCTGACGCTTTCGATTGGAATCTCAGTTCCGATGCATTGGGACAGATAGACAGCACAGGGAATTTTACCGCAGGATTGGATGTGCTCGCCGGTACACTGACCGTTTCAGGCGGCGAACGCACACTTCCGGTCGCCGTCGAAGTGGGAACCACACCGGTGGTGACAAGCGGAACCGAGTGGAAATACTTGGATACCGGAGTGGACGCCAATACATTCGCCACTTTCACGAATCCGGGAATCGGCGCAGGCTTGCCAAATATCACGAGCGCGTGGGCTTATCCCGCCGGTTCGGCCGTGAGATTCGGCGTCGGCACCGCAGATGCGGGACTGCGCATTCGCGCGACAGCGCCGAGCGGTACGCAAGTCGGATCCATCCCGCTCAACGGCGTCGCGACACTCACAAGGGTATCGGCGAAGCACGGCACCACCACATGGGTGGAACTGGACTACAACGGGGTTCGTGGTTGGTCTTCTTCCGACTATCTGAAGATCGCCGACATCTCGGGCGCCAACGACAGCGAGTGGAAGAATGCGGCCGGACCGTTCGGCGTTTCGGAAGACGGCGGCGCTTATCACGACAGCACCACCACGCTGCATCAAAGCAGCGCAGGGGAAGCCAGCATCCCGACCTATTTCTTCCGCACGACGTTCCAGGTGGAAAACGCTTCCGACATCCGATACATCGTCGGCGACTTGGTCTACAACGACGCCGCGATCATATACATCAACGGCGTCAAGGTGGGGAGTTTGAATACGCTGAATTACGCAAACAACCTCTCCTACGGCGCGGCTTCGCTGCCGGACGGGGTCAAGGCAGGCACGTTCGCGGTGACCGACACGTCCATGCTCACAGACGGCACAAACACGCTCGCGGTGGAAATACATCAACGAAGCGCGGAGAGCAAGGATGCTTATTTCAACTTCAGATCCCTCATTTTGAGCAAGCAGCAACCCCTCGCAAATCCGGAGATCAACAGTTTGACCATGCAGCCGGGCGCGGACGAGACCCGGAAAAACTTTACGTGGTACAGCGCTTCCCCGAACACGGGATATGTGCAAATCGCGCTGAAAGCTTTGATGACAAACGGCGTGTTCCCTGCGGATAACGCGCTTACTTTTGATGCGGACGCAAGCGCCGTACCGGCCGCAAACGGGTATTTCACAAACCATGTTACGGTGACCGGCATCGAGCCGGGGACCGAATACGTCTATCGCGTCGGCAACGGCGAATTGTGGTCCGGCGTCCAAGAGATGAAAACCGAAAGCGTTGAGGCTTTCACTTTCCTCTTTGCGGGCGATCCGCAGATCGGATCGAGCGGCAATGTTCCGCAGGACGTCAAAGGATGGAGCCGAACCGTCGGCAGGGCGATAGACAGCTTCCCGGAAACCGATTTCATCGTCAGCGCAGGGGATCAGGTGGAGAACAACAACAACGAGACGCAATACGCCGGATTTTTGTCTCCGGAAGAATTGCCTGCCCTGCCCCTGGCGCCCACGATCGGCAACCACGATCTCAATGTGGCATTCCAACACCATTTCAACGTGCCGAACCACAACAGCGCCTTGGGCAATACCTCGGCGAATGCCGGGGGCGATTACAGCTATGTCTACGGCAACACACTGTTCATGGTTCTGAATTCCAACAATTCGGGCATCGCCGAGCACAAAGAGTTTATGACGGAGAGCATCGAAGCGAATCCGGATGTTGATTGGAAGATCGTGACTTTCCATCATGCCATTTACAGCACCGCTTCGCACACCAACGACGACGACATCGTCTATCGGCGCACAAATTGGGTCGGCGCCTTTGACGAACTCGGGATCGACGTTGTGCTGAACGGTCACGATCATGTGTACGACAGAAGTTATCAAATGTTGGGCGGAACGCCGCAAATCAACCAGGTTGTCAACGAGCAGGGGCAGGTTGTGGATCCTACGGGAATCGTATACATTGCCGCAAACTCCGCGAGCGGCAGCAAGTACTATGCCATAAAAGCCGGGAACTATGACTTCAAAGCGCTCGACATGCAGCTTTCGACTCCGACGATCTCCAAAATCGACATCACCGCAGATACTTTCAGCATCAATACCTACAGAGTCGATACCATGACCGTCGTGGATACGTACTCCCTCCTGAAAACCGACGCCACCTTTACACAGCCTTTGACAACCGCCATACGCAACGCGCAGGCTG
Organism: Eubacteriales Family XIII. Incertae Sedis bacterium; assembly: GCA_031276775.1. Lineage (GTDB taxonomy): Bacteria > Bacillota > Clostridia > Peptostreptococcales > Anaerovoracaceae > JAISGB01. The sequence goes on from JAISML010000091.1 coordinate 3,102, forward strand.
TGGACTTGGAACTCTTCACGCCGGAATCCGCCGCCGTTTACGTCGCCGCAATAAACGCGGCTGTGGCAACGCTGACCGCAGACATCACGCAGGAAGAAAGCCAGAGCGCGCTTCTGGCGCTCCAGACGGCCGCCGGTCAATTGAAATACAAAGTGAACAAAACAGCTCTGAACGCGGCGCTTGCGAAAGCGGACGAGGCCATCGCAAGCGGCGAGATCGACAAGGCGCTTCCGATCTGTGCGAACGCTTTCCAAACGGCCTATGCCGCGGCGCTTGCGTTGGCGGCGGAGCCCGGCGCCACTCAGGAAGGCGTCAATGAAGCGGTCAGCGCGTTGGTGGAAGCTTTGGGGAACCTGATTCCCGCTCCGGACAAAGCGCCTCTGGTGGCTTTGAAAGGAAAAGCTTTGGACTTAAATCAGGATGTTTTCACGCCCGCCTCCTATGCAGCGCTGCTCGTTGCGCTCGCCGAAGCGGACGCCGTGTTGGAGAATTCCGATGCGTATCCTGATGAAGTGGAAGATGCCTACCGGAACCTGTATGAAGCCATTGCCAAACTGATCGTAAAACCCGCAAACAAAAGCGCCTTAAACAACGCAATCGCCCAGGCGAACGCGATCGATCCGGCGAAATACTACCCTGCGCCGAATTTCGCGCAAATCCTGGAAGACGCAAAAGCGGTGCAGGCTGACGCAACCGCGACGCAAACGCGTGTGGACGGCGCCGTTTTGGATCTCACCCAAGCTTTGTCCTCGCTCAGAATCATCCCGAACAAAGTGCAACTTCGCATGCTGATTCAAACTGCGGAACAGATCAACACAGCCCTGTATACAACCGACAGCGCGCAGGTTTTGCAAACCGCTTTGGATCACGCGCATATGGTGATCGACGCCGAAACGGATCAGACGCAGGTGGACGCGTCGTACAAGGCTTTGAATGACGCGCTGGCACAATTGATTCCGCTCCGCAATACAACGCCGGTTCCCGGCGGGGGCGGAAATTTAACGTCCAATGCGCCGACCGTCGGAACCGGTCTTCGATCCGCCGCAGACGCTTTAAACGGCGCGATCAATGCAATCACTTCGCTTGACGGGGAGGCGCCGGCTCCCGGCAGCAACGTTTCCGGCGACGACGAATCCGCCGTGAACATTGCGGAAACGCCCACGCCGCTCGGAGCGAATGGAGACAAGAGCGATCCAAGCGTCGCCGCCGGCGCGGAGCAAACGGAAGCGGAGAACAACGTCCTCCTCATCGTCGGGCTCATCGCAATCGCGGGACTTATGACGCTTCTCCTGCTTGCGTGGATCATCGACAGGCGGAAAAAAGAATCGTACAAACAACAGTAGCATTTCATCCACTGCCCCTCGGATGCGGACCGAATCAATCCCGGTCCGCATCCTTTTATGTGGGCGGTGCAAATGAAGCGCGGAAAGGCGGGAAATGATGATCCGTTTGAAGACATCGAAACGCGAACCGGTTTTCTTCGGCTTGGCGATCTTGATCATGGCGGCGGCGATATGGTTTGGTCTCTCACATCCGGTCAACTATTCCAATAAGGAACGCGGCAATATTTCTTATGTCTCGGCAAAAGTCATACAGGTCTCGCACGAAGAAATCAGCCGCAATGACGAAGGCGTTCATCGGGGTGTGCAAGATCTGAAAGTCCGTCCCCTCGAAGGCAGTCACAAAGGGGAAACGCTGGAAGCGCATAACATTCTGAATCTTGAGCACAGCATTTTCCTGCGTGAAAACGATCGTTTTATTCTCTGCATCGACGAGAGTCCGGGCGGCGGACTGCTGACTTCCGTCCACGGATACCGGCGTTCGACAGGAATTTATTTGGCCGGTTTGCTGTTTCTTGCCGTCCTGATCCTGACCTGCGGCAAACAGGGCTTGCGCTCCGCATTCGGATTGATGTTCGGCTTTGTGATGCTGATCTATCTTTCCATTCCGATGATTTCATTGGGCGTGCAACCGTCTGCGGCTGTTTTTGCGTCGATCCTCCCGATTCTTGCGGTATCTCTGATCTCGCTTACGGGATTCACGAGGAAAACGATTGTTACGATTCTGTCCACCTTTGTCGGAACCCTGCTCGCCGCGTTGATTTTCCGGGCGCTCGGCGCGTTGCTGCACATCAGCGGTTACAACCTGGAAGACATTGAAACATTGGTCGTGGTCGCGCAAAAACATCCCATCCATATACGGGATCTGCTGTTTTCGGGCGTGCTGATCTCCTGTCTGGGCGCGATCATGGATGTGGCGGTATCCGTCGTTTCCGGCGTGGAAGAAGTGTGCAAAACGAATCATGCGGACCGGAACGCCTTGTTCCGATCCGGGCTGCAATTGGGGCGCGACGCCACCGGAGCCACCGTCAACACGCTGATCCTCGCTTTCGTCGGAACATTTTTTGTCACACTGTTTTTGTTTCATATTTACGACATCGATTACGTACAGCTGATGAACATGGATGATATTTCCATAGAAATCGCGCAAGCCCTGTCCGGCGCGACGGCTTTGGCGCTGACGGCGCCGATCACGGCTTTCATCGCATCACGTCTGCTCGCAACACGGGAAAAACCGCCCGGGAAAGCGCGCAAAGGCAAAAAATGACCGTACCCGGGGCGCTCCATACATCCTACCGCGGTTTGCCTCTCTTTCGATTGACAAACGCCTTTGCCGCATGTTACACTATTTATCGTAAAAAAGCGATAAATAGTGAATTTGTCGGGTAAATGCCGCCACACAGGATGGAGCGCTGCGGCAAATCGGCGGAGGAAAGCGGAGAAAACGATGCGCATCAGAAAAGACGTCACGGATCCGGAAACCAAAAAAATCGAACAAATTGCGAAGACGTCCGACGCTTTGGCGCATCCCGCCCGCATCAGGATTTTCCGTTATATTCTGCAATGCAACAGCGAGCGGAAACCCGTTCGC
>JAISML010000135.1 GCA_031276775.1 Eubacteriales Family XIII. Incertae Sedis bacterium
GATTTTATGTCAATTTGCGAACAGGGAGATGATCCACGTGAAGATGTTGCCGCCCTCGTCCCAGAAAGTGAACATGTTGCCTTTGGCGATTTCTTCCGTGTAAAATCCCGTCATCTCCAGACCGTGTGTGATCACGCCCGCCATTTGCGTCGCGATCAAACTTGTGACGATGATCCACAGCGTCGACACGATGAGCGTATGAACGAGGTTGCCTTTGGTGTAAGGCACGATCGCGCCGATATAGTAGGGCAAGGCCGTCAGGCTGGCGATGGGGATGAACCCGATACCGGGGATCGCGATCGCAACCAAGACGGAAATAGGCACCATCAACACAAAGGTGGACATGACCGACGGGTGTCCGAGCAACACCGCTCCGTCGACCGTGATGTTCAAAGCCCTGTCTTTGAAGCGTTTTTTCATGAATAGCGTGACGGCGGTTGACAGAGGGATGATCCCCTCCATGAGCAAGCCCGCCATCTTTGGGAACAAACCGAGCATGGCGGCGAGCGTAAGCGATACGGCCATGCAGTTGGCGAAATTGTATCCGGCAAAAATTGCGATCAAAAGTCCGATGATCGCTCCAATCGTCATGTTCTCGCCCCATACGCCGAAACGTTCTTTCAGATCGTCGCTTTGTATGCCGATCTTGTTCAGACCGGGTATGCGCTCGATGATTTTCATGACGAGCATGGAGAACGTCGCGGGGATGGTGGCGGCGGTCGCTATGAGTGTGATGTTGCCGATCTCATTGAACTCCTGAAATCGCTTCGCATGCAAGTCCGCCAATTTCAGGCTGATGATCAGCGCAGCAAAGGCAATCAAAACGCTCAGCCACACCTTTTCGGTGATCACCCATGCGATAAGCCCCACATAGCTTCCGTGCCAGACATTGTGCATGTCCACCCACAGCGTTTTGGTCCATTTGAGCAGCAGCAGGACGATGTCGATGAGGAGGATGCCGAACATGACGATGAAAGCGCCCGGAAACATCATGATGTTGTTGGCTGCGGCGTATCCAAGGTCGATGATGGTGAGAGACAGACCGAAACGTTCCGACAGGGCTTCCACGGCGGGTGTGAGGCTTTCGATCGCGATGTTCATCAGCATGGTGATGCCGATGATGCCGACGCCGAACGACAGCCCGCCCCGTATGGACGTCTGCACGCCTCCCCGGAAAATCAGACAAAGGATGGTCATAATGATCGCGATAAATGCGTAGTTGGGCAACGTGAGGATAAAGATGCCCACCGATTGCAAAAGATGATTGAGAACTTCCATTGCTCCCTCCTAATATTATGAATGGCATTGTTATGTGACAATTTGTTATTTGCTTTCGAGCTCCAACGTACAATGCTGCACGGACGCTGTGGATCGGTCTGTTTTATATCACCCGTTCAGCAATTCGATCAGTTGTACGACGACTTTTTCCTGACCCGCCTCGTCCCCCGTCACATAGGAGATGCCGTTGATGACAGGGAATGAATGTTCCCCTTTGTAATTCGTGGAACATACGAGGATGTCGATCTTGTCTTTGTACCGCGTAATGTCCCCCATCATGCCGTGCTGAATGTTCACCCCCTTGATCCTGCGTTCACGGAAAGCTTTTCGAATCCCTTCCGCGCACATAAATGAAGTCAACTTGCCCGCGCCGCAACATACGAAGATGAATTTCCGATCCGCCATATCTCTCCTCCTCCTCCAAATCCTTCATGCCATTGCTCCTTGTGCCGTGTTCATGCAGGGTAACTACTCCTTCCTCTCCTTCCTCCAAATCCTTGCGATGATCGCGTACGTCTCCCATATTTCGTGTGGCATGCGGTATTTGGGCGGGGCGCGCCGCGAAACGATCGCCTACCCTGCCCAAACCCGGACTCACCTCAGCGCGTCCCGGATGCGCCGGTTGAACGCATCAGGATTTTTTGCGTCCATAAGCGCTTGCGCAAACCCCGCGTCACTGAACAGTTTTACGATGTCGCTCAACAATTCCAAGTGCAGGTCGGAATCTTTTGCGGCGAGCATGAACACGATACTTGCGCCGACCGTGAGTTCCGGTTCGTCCATGCGGCCGAATTCGATCGGCGTTTTCAATGTGGCGGCGCAGATGCCGTCTTTCAGCACGCATGCGGAATGCGCGTGAGGGATGGCGAAAGCGTACGGCGCGTTTTCGATCCGCAAACCCGTCGGATATTCAACCTCGCGCGCTTCAATATCCCGCAGGAAATCTTCCGTCACATAATTCCCGGAAACGAGGCGCGCGACCATTTGCCGCAGCAGATCCGTTCGGTCGGCTGCTTCCAAACCGATGCATATCAATTTGTCTTCAATGTGCATGATGTCGTTGCCTTCCCCGTCATTTGCGCAGGTTTCGCACGGAACCGCCGTCCCCGCGTCACTGCCTTCAATGCCGATACCCCGCCGCCGATGTTCCGCCGCCGGCGTTTTTAACCGTGCGCGGCCAAAATATTCAATTTTCCGGAAACCGAGAAACGATCCGTGTCGCCGGTAACGACAAAGCAGGTTCCGGGCGACACTTCGCAACCGTTGACCGTGCCGTTTCCTTCCGTTACAAAACAGGCGTAGTAGGGTTTCATCCGATCGACGGTTCCCGTTCCGTCCGCCTCAAACAGTCTGGCGGAAAAGTTTTCGTTGTCCGTGAGGATGGTCTCCCTTACATCGCCGTAAGCATTGTGGATGAAATGATATTGCATCGGCTCATAGGGAATCAGAACATTGTCATAAAATTTTTCCTTTTGCAAGGTTCGTTCGATTCCGTCCGCAGTCCTGCGGTGGTAATCATACAGCCGGTAGGTCAAATCGCTTGCGGAACAGATCTCAAGAAAGGTCGTGCCTTTTTGGATGGCATGGAGGGTGCCGGCAAGGAGATTGAAGAAACTGCCTTTGCGGATCGGACTGCGCAGGAGCAGGGATTGAAAATCCTCCGCTTCCGCCGCTTTTTTGAATTCCGCCATCGTTTTTGCGGTATGGCCGAGTATTACGTCTGCGGGCGTCCCGTCCACATCCACAATGTACCAACATTCGGATTTTCCGTGCGCGTGTTCGCGCTTGAGCGCATAGGCTTCCTGCGGATGGACTTGGATGCTCAGATCCGCCGCCGCGTGACCGACGCCCATGGAAATGGACAGGAAGTCCCAGCCATCTTTGAGCGGTCCGAACAGACCCGGCTCCGCATCGCGCGCCTGCGCGACGCTCATGCCCCGAAACGCGCCATTGAGGATACGGTTTGAAAATTGCGGATGTCCCGAGAATATCCCGATGAGCGCCACTTTTTCTTTGGGGATCGCGTCCGGCGTCTCAACGGGATACCTTGACAAAATGCTGCCGTCTCCCCAGATCGCCGAACCGACGAGGGGTTGCAGAAACAGGACATTCTTTTCGTTGTTCATGTGAGCACCTCGCAAATGATCGGCGTCGCCGTTCGCAGGGGATTGTGAATCCCCTGATGTCGTTCCCTATTATGTTATAATGTCACAACAAAATAACTTTTACTATTTTGAATTGTAACACATCCTTTGTGTTTGTCAATAGAAAATTTTCCGCAGATGTGATTTTTCTTGATAATGTGCGAATTTTAATGATTTATCGAGAAAATGCCCGGACTTTATTTCCGCAAAAAAGATTGACACAAGCGGAATCCGTTGTGATAGAATGTATTTATGTTACTACATAATAAGGAGGTGTTTGAATGTACAAAGAGAAGTTTCAAGGCAAGTCTGTCTATCATGATCGGGAGAGAAAACCGAATTTTGACGACAATCCGGTGA
>JAISML010000249.1 GCA_031276775.1 Eubacteriales Family XIII. Incertae Sedis bacterium
CTGTCATTGGAACGTTCAAGCGTCTTCTTTTCAAAGCTTTTCAGCGCGTTCCCCGCGCGCATTTCAATCTTTCGTATCGCACACATGATGTGACCACCTCTTTCCCGGTTGCAGACCAAAGGTTGGCGGAGCGGTTCGCGCGCTTTCATCCACCGCCGCATTTGGAGCAAGCAGTATAGCCATCCGCTTCCGCGTCGCTTTTGCTGACGGAAACAACATATCTCTCCACAAGGAAACAATCCCCCATATGGTACGCCTCCCCGGAATCGGAGAATCGATAGACAAGGTTGCCGTCACTTGTCTCTCCGGGTTTGCAAAGCTCGCAGGGACGATAACGCGAACGCAGAGCGGAGTTCAGCATCACTTCTTTCGGTTCATTTTTGATGTACGGGCAATCCGCTCCGTGATACCGCTCGCCCGATCGCGGGAAAACCCATACAACGCTCCCATCACCCTCACGCTCCATCTCATCAAAAGGCATGATGTCGGCCGCGTTGTCCTTTCCCACAAAAGCGCGGCAGAGCGCTGTATTTTCAACCTCCACAAGATCCTTGAAAACGGGTGGCAGTTTTATGTCTATCGTATAATGGACGGAAACGCCGATCAGATCCGTGTACATTCGTCCTCCGGACAAGCCGTAATACGGCATCCTGTATCGAATGGGACTCACTTCCACATTCCGTATGTCGTCTTCGTTTTCCCGGTCAAGGCGCGCCGTCAAATCTTTTTTGAAGGTGGCGGAAAGGACAGGGACATTCGCCTCCGCTGCGAGCAAACGTGTTTCATCGGTCACGGTATGGAGTACATTTTCCTGAACGGAGACGATCTTGATGAGATACCCCAACGTCAGAACGCCTATGATGAAAAGCGGCAGGAAGATCGCCGTTTCCACCGCCAACGAACCTCTTGCGCCCAGACCGTTTTTGTTGCAAATCGTCTTCATTCGCTCCCGTCCTTGCCGTACCGTTCCGTGTACGCGTAGACTTTCCCGTCCACCGTCGCTTCAAACCGGAAACCCACATAATGATCCCGCAACCGAAAGGCCTTGTCATATGTCCCCTTCAGATTGATCTGTATCAAGTCCATGATGCGCAGTATTTTCGTTTCCCGATCCGTCAAGAACAGCAGCAATCTGAGATAATCCTTATAGCTCTGCCCTGCGGAATTTGCGGGAACCACCGCTTCGTCGTCGGTAAACCCTTCCAATATCTTTTCAATATCCCGCGTTGCCCATGTGTCGGATGTCTTTGCAAAAGCCACATTCTTCCCCTCCTCAAGCAGCTGCAGATCGTTTTGTGTTTCCGCAACAACCCACGCCTCGACAATGATCGCTTCCGCAACCAGCTCCCCCACTTCGAACGCCGCCGCAAACGGCGCCGCCAAGCTTCGCACGACATTCATCTTTGAACTGTCCGCCAACAGAGCCGCATTGTTGAGAAAAAAACGCAGCAGGTACAGTTTCATTTTCACACTTGCATAGTTCGACTCATCGCTCATTTTCCCCGACAGGATGTATTCAACCTCATTGTCGAAAAACGTATCCCTGTTTTTCGCGCCTCCGTTCGCGTGTTTGAACACGCTGACGACATATTCCGACGTCCGCACCTTGTCTGCGGTTGCATCGAACATCTCACTCAAAGAGGGTAGGCGGATCGTGGAAGGATCGAAGAGGAAAGTGTCCGTCAAACCCTCGGAAGGCAGATTTTCAATCACCGAAACATTGCGGAGCGTGCGCCCTCCGTCCTCTTTGTCCACAGACGATCCCCCGCTTTCGCCCGGGCTCCCGCCGGCCGATCCGTCCTTTTTCTCCCGTATCCATTCCGAAAGCGCAGCCTCGTTGATCTGCGCCTCAAACAAATCTACGTTCATGAGGGAATACTCTTTCAAATTCGCGGTTACGGCATCCGTCCCGTAATCAAACACGCCGGTCTTTGTACCGGGCGCCGTGAAGAATGCATACATGGTTTTGTCTTTTTTCAAACTCGCGTTGGCATAAAACGCAATGTCTTTCTCCATCTGCGCGCCGTCGCCCTTGAAAGCAAACAGACCGTAATCCGCAAACAGCTTTTTGTCGTATTCCGAGAGTACCGAGCGTCCGGCCGACTGCAAGGCGGCGTCGATGCAACTCCTGCCCGCAGCCGCTTTCGACGCCGCGAACAGCGCCGTCGCCAAGAGAATCAGACAGGAGAACAACACCGTTAACAGTACGGCAGCGCTGCCGTTCGCGCTTTCGGGCGTTTTTAAAACCCGCAATATTTTTGCAACACTTTTCATTCAATCGTTCCCCACACAGCATCCGCCTCCTGCAATCCCCGCTCCGCACGGCGTCTAATCGGACAAAGTGTGCGCAATGCGCGCAAGATCCGTTTCGTCGATCAGATATGCCCGACCGTAACATTCCGCACGTATGCCTCTCCGACGCGTCAGCCGTCCTCCGTAATATGTTGATCCACTTTCCGCTTCCACATAGGTCGCAGCAAACTGTCTGCCCTCTCTCATCTCCACTGTGTTCGCCTCCGCCGCCCGCCTGTAACGATCCGACGTTTCATCTTCGGTGCGGATGTCCGTCGTTCCGATCTTCGCGGCGCTTTCGCTCCTGACAAGGATGTGCAGATTGGCACGGAGCGCGGTCATCGAATACATGTTGATGAGCATATAGATTGTAAACATGACCGCCAATACGATGAGGGGAAAGTAGATGGCGGACTCCACCATCGTTGACCCCGAAGACGCCTTGCACATTCGCCGGGCGCGATCGCACATCCCGTTTGCCCGAAAAACCGCTCCTGTTCCGTCGAACCCAACCGTCCCGCTCATCTACGAAAACTTTCCGGAGGACAGATCGGAAAACACGTCATCCACAAAGGATTGTATCTGCGTCCGAAAGATCAACCCGATGACGACCGCGATCGCCACAAGGATCGCCACTTGCACGAGTTCCATGCCTTTTTTGTCGGTCGCGACGGCGCGCATGGCCTTTACAACTTTTTTCTTCATTTTTTTCTCTCCTTTTCAAACGTTCATTCCTCTGACCAATCATTGATATTTTATGCACCAACGTGCAGGGCATACGCACTTTGCGATCACGCGTCCGGCTCCGCGAATCCGTCACCGCATGTTCATCACGGCCGGCGCGACGGTGATGAGGAGGATCGCCAAGAGTTGGAGCGCCATGGGGAACGTCAGTTTCGTTTCGGCCAACCGTCCGCGTTCCTCGGCGTTCTTCTTTCTGAATTTCCAAAGAATCAGGCTCTCCTGCGACAATTTTTCGGCCAAGGCGTTTCCTCTGTCGATGTTGTCGGCCAAAATCGTACTGAACCGCATGATCTCCCGATGTCCGCTCCGCGCCGCCATATCCGTGAATTCCGACACGAGCGTGGTGTTGGACGCCCGCATGCGCCGATTCATGTCGATCAACTCCTCGTAAAAGCGTTGTTCTTCCCCTTCCCTCCGTCGATGCTCGTAATCGTCCGCAATCTTCGCAATCGCACTCGTAATGACCAAGCCGGCATTCAGCAGGAGCAGAAGTTTGTTCAAGAATCCGGGAAAGTCACGCCGAACCTCATCACGCCATTCTTTGACGGATTTGTCCACGAGGGAATACCTGCTTTTATGCACCGCGCAACCGATGAAAACCAAGACGAATGCGAGGATGGCAAAACTGTAATCCCCGGGCGAACGCCAAGCCAGACGGATGCCGGAAGTTGTTTCCCCGGGGAGAGACAAGGCAGCTTCGGTCGCACTTTCGTTGACGCGTTTCACCACTTTTATCAGGCTGTCTTCCAAATTTCTTCCGTAATCGTAATCCGCTCCGGGGCTGCCAAGAATCACACGCATGGAAACATCCTCCTGCGCTTCGCCTTTCCTCAAACGCGCGGTGAGTTTCACCTCGTCCCCCTGCGTGCCCTCGATCAGATTGACGCGTCCGCGCTCATCCACCAGATCCTCCCTGTCGCTCGCCCATGTGAGGTCTATGCCTGTCTCCCCGTCCGCAAGCGGCAGATTCAAATCGGAGACAACCGCGTTCAAACTCGTGTTTTCTCCCAATATCAGCTGCGGCAATCTCTTTTTCAGGGCTGCGATCTGTTTTTCCGCAACGCCCGCTTCGGCTTCTTTCGGCAATACCTTGACGACGACCTTGCGTTTCATCCGATCCTTTCCGTAAACTGCCTCAACCTCCGCGCCGACCATCCGAACGGCGCCCCCGTGCTCATCCCTGTCGATTGCGGACAGACCTTCGCGCGAAACGCCCGTCGCCGTCGCCGCCAAGGAACAGACAAGCAACAAGGCGATCAACAAATACCTGCGCATCGTCCGAGCCTTGGCCGCAGCGATCAGCGGTTCCGCGGAACCGCCGACATAAGCCGAGCGGTACCGCCGTTCCATCACATCCCTGCGGCCCGACCAACCGTCCGGCAAAACCATGGTCAGTCTGCGGAGCCATCCATCCATCCAATTCATCGCTTTCATACCGATCTTTCCCTCATACGCGTATGTCGGTGATCCGCGCGCTCCAACAGAACGCGACGCCCTGCACGGCAAGCGCTACCGTCATGATGCATGTGCCGATCGGTGTGCCATACAGCGGCGCGAGATAATCAGGCGACGAAAACTGCAAAAAGAGAAGCATCAGCGGCGGCAAACCCGACAGAATCCTCGCCTCATATTTTTTCTGCGCCGTCAAAGTCAGTATTTCACTGCGAATATCGATCTTGTCGATGATCTGTTCGGAAGCGCGGCGAATCGCCCGTACCGTATCTCCGCCCGTCGTAAGACAGGTGAAATACACATCCACAAAATCGACGATGTCTTCGCAAGCGCTGCGATCGGCAAAATCGCAGAGAACCTCCTTTTCGCGTTCGCGATATTTGAACAGCCGGCTCGTCATGTATCGAACCTCCCTCACAATGGGCGCGTCTTCGGCATAGATCAGACTCAAATTCCCCTCCGCCTCCTTCAGCGCCTCAGGCAATTGTCTGCCCGTGGAAAAAGAAGCGGAGAGGGAGGCGAGCAAATCCTTGAATTGGATCGACAGGGCAAGCCGCTGTTTTGCGCCCAGATAGCTTTCATAGTATCTTCTGCACGGCAAAGCAAGCAGAATCATGAGCGCCGCGATCGGCAGATTGTGATAAAAAAGCAGACCGAGCATCGCCCCGACGCCTCCGGCGATCGGATAATACCGTCGCCGTTCCCTGCCATTCAATCGATAATACCGATAGTCCGCCGCTGTTTCGGACTTCGCGTCCGTCGCGGGCGCGCCGCATCCGTCCGCATCTTCCGTTTTGCGGACAAAAGGAAGCGCAAACTTTCCGTTCAGCGGATGTACCGCCTTTCGATCCTGCGTTACAGCATTCCGTTCCGTCCGGCTATGCCTGATTTTGCGTCCGATTCCCAATTGTTTCACCTTCACCGATGTTTACCATAAATTTTGTTTTGTCAATCAACCGATTCCCTGTCGGCACGAGACCTTGTCCCTGTTTGAAGACAAAGAGTTTATTCAACGTGACTTCCCCATCTTTCATCCCCGCGATCTCCGCTATCTCCAGCACCATGCGACGCGCGTTCGGCAGTCTGCCGAGGTGAACCATGATGTCTATGCCCTCCGTGATCTGCCGTCTGATGGCATCGATGGGAAAGTCGGCAGCCTGCAGGAACATGGCTTCCAATCTGTACAGCATCCCCTCGGGCGAATTGCCGTGACCCGTACTCAGAGAACCGTCGTGCCCTGTGTTCATGGCTTGTATCATATCCAACACCTCTTCTCCGCGCACCTCTCCCACGATGATCCGATCGGGGCGCATACGCAGACTGGAGCGGATTAATTGCCGCATGCTTACGGCGCCTTTGTTCTGTGCGTTCGCGTTGCGGCACTCCAAACGCACGAGATTTTCAGTCTCCCTGATCTGCAACTCCGCAGAGTCCTCAATGGTGATGACGCGCTCACGCTTGGGAATAAAATTGGCAAGCGCGTTCAAAAAGGTGGTCTTGCCCGAACTTGTGCCGCCGCTGATGAAGGTGTTGTATGCGGCTTTCACCAGTGTCGTGAGAAAGTCCGCCGCCTCCTGCGTAATGGCGCCGTACGCGAGAAGCTCCCGCATGGTGATGCGCGATTCCGGGAATTTCCGTATGGTGAGGATCGGACCGTTCAACGCCACATTTTTATATACCGCATTGACCCTGGAACCGTCTTCCAACCTGGCGTCCAGAATGGGCGCCAGTTCGTTGACTTCCCTGTGGACTTTCGCGGCGATGCGCCGTATCACTTCTTCGAGTTCTTCTGTGCTTTCAAACGAAACCGCCTCTCTGCGAATTTCACCCGCCCGCTCCGTGAAAACAGTGTCCGCGCCGTTCACCATGATCTCCGATACGGTCGGATCGTCCGCAAACGGCTGCAATATGCTGAGATCCTTCCTGATTCTGTTGAACACCGTGTCCGTGACGCGGATCTTGTCCCGGACGGGCAGAAACGCGTACTCCCTGCCACGCAACACCCTGTTTTCGATACGTTGCCTTACGTTCTCATCACTCAGATCCCCGTCATAATGCAGGCGGACATCGGCGCGCATTTCATCCGACAGTTGTTTTATCGCGTTCTCATGATTGAAATGCATGGTCTGTTCCCTCCGAACCATTCCCCCGCGCGGCGATTCCGTGGCGTGAACCCCTTTCGTCCCACATGAACGCGTCGCACCCCGTCAATCTGTCCGCCAAGCGCTTGACGCCCCGGCCAAACTCATTGGTCAAATCGATCTCGATCCCGTATCCTGTGTCCCGAAAATCGGATGCGTCTCTGCCGATCCTGACGACATACGGTTCCTCCGGTTCCGCAGCGCAATTTTCCGGTTCCACAGCGCAGTCCTCCGGTTCCATAGCGCAGTCCTCCGATTCATCGACAAAATTGACTGCGACGGCAAACCGATCCGCCGCAATGCCCAACGCTTCCCGCACGGATCTCCGCCATTCCGCGCAATCCTTGGACTTTACGCCGCGATGGTTCGTGACCATCACGCAGGAACCGGGCAATGGCAACTTATCGATCGCCGTATCGCCGAAACCGGTTCCGAGATCGAGAATCAGGAAGTCAACTTCCCCTCCGCGCAGGAGCTCCGCGATGAAATCGGTCAATTCCGCGTCGTTCAGTTCGCGAAGCGTATTCGGACCGTTCGCCGGATAAAAACGCCGAACGCCGTAATCATCCGCGATCATGAGCGCATCCCGCAATCCGATCAGTTTGTCACGCTCGCCCTTGAGAAAAAAATACAGATAGTCCGTGACGTCGCCTTGCCCAACCCGCCCTTGCAGACATAATCGGGACGATTCAAAGGGTTCCCTGCTGAGATATATGACTGCCTTGTCCCGGTAAGCGGACAATTCGCGCGCAATTCCAAGCGCCACACTGCTCGTACCCGCTCCGCCTTCCATGCCGAAGAACGACAATATCTCCGTTTCTGTGTGAAACTTCCCCGTTTCCGGTAGAATTTGCCCTGCAATCAGAGCGTATTTGAGCCGCACCGCCGCGATGATCGCGGCACAGCCGCCGTATTTGTCGACCGAAACGGGATTTGCCGCGCAACCGTCCGCCCGTTGGCATGCAGCGACGCCTCCCGGCGCATCCTTGCGCGCATTCCCTTCATCATGCGCGCGGAGGGTGGGGGCGCACGCCCGCATTCCATCCGTCAATACCACGATTTTGTCCCAATGACCGGGTTGCGGCCGGCTCCGTCCCGCATCGCCTGACCAATCCCGCAGCAACGCGGCGTCCACGAGGATCACATCGCATTCTTCCATGAAACGCGCCGGTTGCCCCTCTTTCCCTTCTTCGCTTGAATCGAACGGCGAAGTCTCCGCGACAGCGGGCGCAAGAATACGAAAGCCCCTGTGTGCGGCCGCGATTCCCTCCGTCAACGCCGAGGTGTATGCCCTGTCCGGATCGATAATGCACAAAGTGATCGTTTTCATGCCGCCTTTCCAACAACTGCCGTTCCCCGCCTGCATTCGGACTGTCCTTACGCAGACCTGCACCGTTCATCCCATATTGCATATTTTATATTATATTCCATATTTTATATTAATTTGAAATATATGTCAATTCTGATTTCAAAAATAACTTTGGGAATCTCCGTAACCCGTGCCGCGCAGATTTGCCGCGCAGATTTGCCGCGGAATCTGCCGCGGGGCACAGCGGATGCGCATCCGACCGCCGATCTTGCGCAACCCGATTCTGACCTGCGCCTGCGTCTTGCCGAATTTGAGGGCAGAAAGCCGGATGCGGCCGTTTTTGTTGGCGACGTCAAAATGGACGGTCACCCGTCCCATTCCGTGCATGATTGGCGTTGTTGCGGTTTTGCGCTTCGCGCAATCCGTCCTATTTCTTTTCCTCGGAAGTGCGGATCGCCGCCTGTGCGGCGGCCAATTTCGCGATGGGCACACGGAACGGCGAACAGGAGACATAGTTCAGCCCTGTCTCAAAACAGAACTCCACGGACGACGGATCGCCTCCATGCTCCCCGCAGATCCCCAGTTTGATGTCGGGCCGCGTCTGTCTGCCCAAGCGAACAGCGGTGCTTACGAGTTGACCCACGCCTTTCCGATCCAAGCGCGCGAACGGATCGTTCTCGTAGATCGCGTTCTTGTAATAGGAATCGAGGAACGCCCCCGCGTCGTCGCGGCTGAATCCGAACGTCATCTGCGTCAGATCGTTGGTTCCGAAAGAGAAGAACTCCGCTTCCTGCGCGATCTCGTCCGCAGTGATGGCGGCCCTCGGTATTTCGATCATCGTGCCGACCAAGTACTTGAGATCGACGCCGGAGTCCGCGATGATCTTATCCGCAGTGGTTGTGATGATATTTTTGACGAACTGCAATTCTTTCACATCTCCTACGAGCGGCACCATGATCTCCGGCGCCAATGTCCATTCCGGATGCCGTTTTTGCACATTGATCGCGGCCTCTATGATGGCGCGCGTCTGCATTTCACCGATCTCGGGATAGGTGACGTCCAACCGGCAACCCCTGTGTCCCATCATGGGATTAAACTCATGCAGGGACTTGATGATGTCTTTCAGCACATCGACGCCGAGATTCATCTCCTGCGCCAATGCGGCAATATCCCCTTCATCGGTCGGCAGGAATTCATGGAGCGGCGGATCGAGCAGACGAATGGTTACGGGGAATCCCTGCATCGCTTCATAAATGCTTTCGAAATCCCCCCGTTGCATCGGCAGTATTTTGACCAAGGCGGCCTTGCGCTGTTCCGCCGTCTTGGAGACGATCATCTCGCGGATGGCCGCAATCCGATCCGATTCAAAGAACATGTGCTCCGTCCGGCAAAGACCGATGCCTTCCGCGCCGAAACTCACGGCCTGTCTGGCATCCGCGGGCGTGTCCGCGTTGGTTCGCACTTTCATCGTCCTGTATTTGTCGACCCACGCCATCACGCGCCCAAAATATCCGCTGATGGTCGCGGGTACGGTCTTGATCACCTCGCCGTAGACATTGCCCGTCGAACCGTCCAAGGAAATGTAATCCCCCTCGGCGTAGCTTCCGCCGCCCAAGGTGAAGCTTTTCTCATCGTCGGCGATCTTGATCTCACCGAGACCGGAAACGCAACAGGTGCCCATCCCCCTGGCCACGACTGCCGCGTGGGAGGTCATGCCGCCGCGGACGGTGAGGATCCCCTTGGCGTAGTTCATGCCCTCAATGTCCTCGGGAGATGTTTCCAACCTGACGAGGATCACGTCCTCGCCTTTGTCCAAGGTCCAACGCGTCGCGTCTTCCGCCGTAAACACCACCCGTCCGCAGGCTGCGCCCGGGGAAGCGGGCAGGCCCTGCCCGATGGGTTTCGCATTTTTCAGCGCCGCCGCCTCGAACTGCGGATGAAGCAGAGCATCCAACTGCTTGGGATCGATCATCGCGACCGCTTTCTTTTCGTCGATCATCCCCTCGTCCACGAGATCGCAGGCGATCTTGAGCGCAGCCGCCGCCGTCCGCTTCCCGTTTCTCGTCTGGAGCATGTAAAGCGTTCCTTCTTCGATGGTAAACTCCATGTCCTGCATGTCCCGGTAATGTCGCTCAAGCGTGTCCACGATCCGCACAAACTGATCGTAGACGGCAGGATTTTGAACCTTCAACTGATCGATGGTCTGCGGCGTTCTGACGCCGGCGACCACATCCTCGCCTTGGGCGTTCATGAGAAACTCTCCGTAAAGCCCTCTGTCGCCCGTGGACGGATTCCTCGAAAACGCCACGCCCGTGCCCGATGTGTCTCCCATATTGCCAAACACCATGGCCTGCACATTGACTGCCGTACCCCAGGACGAGGGAATGTCATTCATCCGCCTGTAATAGATGGCCCGCTCATTGTTCCATGAACGGAATACCGCTTTGACCGCCCCAAACAACTGCTCCGCAGGATCGCTCGGAAAATCGCTTCCCACCTTGCTTTTGTAACCGGCCTTAAACAGGTCTGCCAATTCCCTGAGATCTTCGGCGGTGAGTTCGGTGTCCTGCGTGACGCCGCGCTTTTCCTTCATCGCGTCGATGAGCTTTTCAAAATGGGATTTGCCCACCTCCATCACGACGTCGGAATACATCTGTATGAACCGCCTGTAGGAATCGTATGCGAACCGGGGATTGCCGGTCTTTTTCGCAAAGCTCTCAACCACCGTTTCGTTGAGTCCGAGATTGAGAATGGTATCCATCATGCCGGGCATGGAAGCTCTGGCGCCCGATCGGACGGAAACGAGCAAAGGGTTGTCCGGATCCCCGAACTTTTTCCCCGCGATATCCTCCAATTTTCCGATATACTCCATGATTTCCGCGCGGATATCGTCGTTGATCTTCTCGCCGTCCTCGTAATACCGGGTGCACGCCTCCGTCGTAATGGTGAATCCTTGGGGCACGGGCATGCCCAAACCGGTCATTTCGGCCAGATTGGCGCCCTTGCCGCCCAAAAGATTCCGCATTGAGGCGTCGCCCTCACGAAACAGATACACAAACTTTTTACTCATTCTCTACCTCCTCGAACACTGATACCGGATAGCAAAAGAGAATTTCTTCTCTTTTCATCATATTTGATTTGCGTCGCGGTGCACGCCGCGCATTTAAAACGCCAACCGCTCCTCGATGTAGGATCTCACCGCGCCGACGGGCAATCGGATCTGCGCCATCGTGTCCCGATCCCGAATGGTCACGGATCCGTCCTGCGCCGTGTCAAAATCCACGGTGACGCAAAACGGCGTACCGATCTCGTCTTCCCTTCTGTAACGTTTTCCAATGTTGCCCGCCGCGTCGAAATCCGTCATGAAATACTTTGAAAGTTCTTTGTGCAGACTTTCGGCTTCCGTCGTCT
>JAISML010000251.1 GCA_031276775.1 Eubacteriales Family XIII. Incertae Sedis bacterium
CCGGATGAGCGGGGATTTTGATGTGAGGATATCGGTTCGGCAGGAGGAGAATACAGAGTGAACATACCCGGCATACCGGACATACCAGGCGTATCCAAGATGGGCGCCGCCGGATCATATGAGATCACGTATGACGCCATGTACAAAAAGTATGGCGGTTTCGATCTGCCGTCGGCCGAAATCGAATTGAACGGAAAACCGTTTTCGAAGAACAAGGATCGCATGTTCATCCATGATATCCGCGTGGAACTCACCTCCGGCTTCGAAGCGTCCATCGCCTCGTTCCGCATATACAATGCCTATTCATACGGGAAGGACGACGACTCCTCCGATGCGGAATACCGTTTCGACAGTCTGAAAAAGCAGGCTGTTCTCGGCGCGGCGGCGAAAGTGGGACTCGGCTACGGGGATGAAACGGTCTCCGTGTTTACGGGCTTTGTCGCTTCGGTCGATTTCTGTTTCGGCGAAGACGAACCGCCGTACATCGAGGTTACGGCGATGGACGCCAAGGGTCTCATGATGGCGTCGGCCTACGCGGCGCAGTCGACCGCGAGATCCTATGGCGACGCTGTACGCGCGATACTGAAAGGCGTATGCGACAAGGCGCAGACGCGCGGAGCCGCCGCAGGTATCTCCGCAGCGGACACGCCCGACAAAAAACCCTCCGGCGGGCAGAGCAAGGCGAGCGCGGAAACGATCGAGATGGTGTCCGAGAGCGATTACGAATTTGTCGTGAAAGCCGCGAAGAAATTCAATTACGAGTTCTTCGTCGATCGCGGCAAGATGATCTTTCGCAAGGCGCGCAGCGACGAGCGTCCGCTTACCGCGCTGAGCGCAAACAAAGGCGTGATCTTCTACCGGCTCGGATACAGCCTGACGGGTGTGGTGGAAAGAATAGAAGTGCGCGCGATGGATCCGGGCACGGGAAAGACCATCGTTTCCAAAGGCAAGTACAGCGAAAAACTGTCGATCGCGAACAAGGCGAAGTCCCTGATCAAGGGAAGCAAGAAAGTGTACATCGATCCGACGATCTTTTCCCGCGAGGAAGCCGACGCGCGGCTCGAATCGCTCATGGCGCAGATGTCGTACCGACTCGGCAGTCTCGACTGTGAGTGCATCGGTATGCCGGATTTGTTCCCGGGGCGTTTCATTGACATCGCTGTCGGTTCGCCGGGCGACAATCGCTTCTACATCACCGGCGTCGTGCACGAGTTCGACAGGGACGGCAGATACCGGACGAGGCTCAGGGGTTCGGTCGACAGGGTAAAAGAGAGCGGCGTATAATAGGAGAATGGCACATGGCGTTGTATGATATCATAGATGAGATAGCAAACCGGCAGATTACCAAGACGGAGACGGGAGATCCGCGCGCGTACGGCGTGATGGTCGGCATCGTCGCAAAGAACTACGACAAGGACATGCCCGGGCGCGTATGCGTGACGATTCCGACACGCGACGAAGATGCGAACGAATTGCAATGGGTGCGCCTGTCGCAACCGTCGGGCGGTTCCAAATGGGGTCATTACTTCCTGCCGGAGATAGGGGATCAGGTGTTGCTCGCCTTTGAGAACGGCAACATCGAAAAGCCGTATGTCATCGGTTGCGTTTCCAAGGACAATGATCGCTTTCTCGGCCGATCCGTCGACAAGGACAACACGGTCAAGCGTATCGTCACGCGGAATGGGAGCGAACTCAAATTTGAGGACAACCGCGAGGGAGAAGGCGAAAAAGATCGCATCACGCTGTCCACCGCAAAGACGACGCACCTGCTGAAATTGGACAATGAAAACGGTCTCATCGAGCTGACCGACAAAAAGGGTGAAAACGCCATCCGGATCAAGACGACGGACGGGACGATGAACGTAAAGGCGAAAAGCCGTCTCACCATCGAGGTGGGCGACAGCATCAAACTCGTCATGAACGGGGAAACAGGCGCCGTCAGGTTGGATTGCCATGAAATGAAGATCGAAGCCTCCCGCAAGGTAAGCGTAAAGACGGACGGGATGATGCGGGTGGACGCTTCCCAGATCACCGAAAAAGCTTCTTCCATGTATCAGGCGGAAAGCGGAGGCATCGTGAGTATCTCGGGCAGTCCGATCAAGGTGGGATAGAGGCGCGGAGGATATATTATGGCGGAACAAACAAACAAATCTTTTCTTGGGAGCGGGATGAAGTTCCCGCCGCAGGCGAACAACGCGACGGGACGCTTTGCCGTCTCCGAGGGCGCACAGAGCGTGAAAGAGTCCGTGTACCTGATTCTCATGACCGCCATCGGTGAGCGAGAACTGGAGCCGCAGTTCGGAAGCCGCCTGTCGCGCTATGCGTTTATGGACGTAAACCTTACGAACCTGAATATTATGCGGCACGACATCACCGACCTGATCCTCGCACAGGAACCGCGCATTTCCGATGTGGACGTCGAGATCGACGCGACTTCCGGCGAAGATCGGTTGATCGTGAACATCCAATACAGGATCGCGCAGACGAACGCGGCGGACAATTTTGTCTTTCCGTTCTACCTGAAAGCGATGACGGAGGAGGATCAATGACGAGGACGAACAAGCCGTACAGAGTGGATCCGCGCGGGAAGCAGGATCTGTACAAACAGATTGCGGAACTCGCCGTCTCGTATACGCCGGAGTGGAGTTTCGATCCGGACGATCCGGACATCGGATCCGTACTCGCGATGCTCTTCGCGGAGCAGACGGCGGGCAGCATCGATCGGTTCGATCAGGTGATCGAAAAATACCGGGTGGAACTCGTCAATCTGCTGAACATCGGTTTGTTGCCCGCATATCCGTCGGAGGGCGTCTGCGTACTGAATCTTTTGCAGGAGACCATTCCCGGCGTCGATGTGCCGATCGGGACAAAGCTGTTCGGGGACAGCGCGTTGTCGGAAGACGCGGTCGTCTTTGAGACGCAGTCGCCGTTGCATGTGACAAGCGCACGGATACGGGACGTCATCGAAGTCTCGGGAACGTTCGACCGGATCGCGATCTTGCGCGGGGATGCGGCGGAGACGCTGCCGACGGGCGTTCCCGTTCCCGCGCCGTCCGCCGACGCCGCGTCCGAACCACAGACTTCGGACATCCGGCTGTTCGATTTCAGGAAGGCCGGCATAGAGCATCATTCGTTGCTCCTCTATCATGAGAATGCTTTTGACGTGCCCGCGCATACGAGCGTCTTGCTCGAGGTGTTTTCGCCGGACGGCGCGTCGCTCGCCGAACGGCTTGCGGCGCGGGGCGCGTACCGTTTCCTCTATTATGACGGGGAGGGCTTTGCGGATTACGACGAAGTGGAGACGGCGGACGGCGCGCTCGCGTTGCGCCGCAAGGATCCGTCGAAGAAGCTTTCATTGCCGGACGGTCGTCTGTGCGACGTGTTGCGCATTGACGCCGCAGGTCCTGTGCGGACAAATTTGGACATCGGGAATCTGCGCATCCATTCGCGCGCCTCGGACGTTCCCGTCGATTTCATCAACAACAACGACAACGATCTGCCGATCGACGTCTGCATGCCTTTCGGTGAGACGGCTTCGCTGTTCGATGATTGCTACATCGGCAGCGACAATATTTTTTCCCATGACGGCGCCGAGATCACATTGCGGTTTTCGCTCGATTTCCGTGAGAAGCTGGTCACATTTACGCCCCAGCAGGAGGAAGAATCGTTGAAGATCGTCAAGCGAAAGCCCAAACGCGTTCTGTTTACGACCGCCCACAGCCGCATCGATCGGATTGCCGTCGAGTATTTCAACGGGACAGGTTGGCGCAGACTGACGGACGACGAACAATGGCTGTCGATCTTTGACGGCAAAGCGGCCGGAGACATCGAACTGTCCTTTGTCTGTCCCGAATCATGGCAACCGATCAGCATCGGCGCCAATACGGGCCGGTGCATCCGTCTGCGTGTCGAAAGCGCTGCCAACTGCTACCTGCAGCCCTGCGTGCATTACATGCCCGTCGTCAGCGGGTTGACGATCTCCTATCGGTACGAGACCGGCAAGAAAGTGCCGATCTACGCGGAGCGCATCAGCGGTTCCGATCGGACGGACATCACGTCCGCACTGTTGCACGGAGACGCCGTCTGCGCGTTTGATCCGATCAAATATGCGGGCAACGCGCTCTATCTCGGATTTGACAAGAAGATTGAAGGTCGTCCCCTGAGTCTGTATTTCGGGATACGCGACAAGATCGCCGGGGGGAAACCCACCTTTCGCTTTGAGTATTCCACAGGCAGAGGGTTCAGTCCCATGCGCGTCATCGACGAAACCTACGGGCTGACGAAAAGCGGGGTCATCATGATGGAACTCGGTGAGGACATGGCGCGGTATGAGGTGGAGAGGCGCGCGCGCTATTGGGTTCGTCTCGTGGACGTCGACGGCGTCTTCGACGATCCGGACAGATCGCGTCCCATCATCACGGACATTTTGCCGAATGCCGTCACGGTGCGCAATGAGCGGACGATGGAAGAAGAAGAGTATTATATCGACGAGGCCGCGCCGAACATGGCCTTTCCCCTGCCCGCCGACAACATTCTGTCCGCCGAGGTCTTTGTCAACGAGAGCGAACTGCCGCGCTCGGTCATGCAGCACATGATCGAGCGAATGCCGGAATGCGTCCGGACGACCTACGACCGGCGGGGGGACGTCAGCGAGTTCTATGTGCGCTGGCAGGAGGTGGAAAACTTCGACGCTTCGAAAGCGGGGGATCGGCATTATGTGATCGACCGGTTGCACAATGCCATCCTGTTCGGGGATGGGGTGAATGTGCGCATTCCCGCAGCTTCTCCGAATCCCGCGTTTACGGTCAGATTGAAACGCTGTGACGGCGCGGTCGGAAATCTTCCGCCCGGGGCGATTTCCGAAATCATGGATCGGATACTCTATATCGGTGAGGTCTACAATCCGCTCGCCGCGAGCGGCGGCAGGAACCCGGAAAGCGTGTACGCGGCAGTGGAACGGGGCGCGGGCATCCTCAATTCGGGCGATCGGCTCGTGAGCGAAGCGGATTATGTGCGCGAAGCGGAAAATTTTTCGGACATGGTGGGACGGGCATCCTGCTTCATTGAATATGACGACGAGTCCTCCGGCGGGACGCGCAGGGTCAATCTCGTCCTGCTCATGCGGGATTACGCGGACGGATCGTGGTCGTTTGACAATGTCGGAGAGCGGTTGCGCGCCGACATATTGCGCAAATGCGAGGCGACGCTCACCTCGGATCAGATCGGGATATCGGAACCCCTCTTCGTGTTGATCGACATTGACGTGTGGGTTCATACGGACGACATGAAACACCGGTTTGAGATTGCGACCCTGATGCGGGAAAAGATCGCGGAGGGCATCGAACCTTTGCCGCAGCGGAGCGAGTACGGCGCCGACGCCGGCGGGTGGCGGATCGGAGAGTTGCCGTCGCCCGAACATCTCGACATCATGCTGCATGGCATTCGCGTGAACGCGGTGGTTCGGCGGTTTACGGCCACCGCGCATTATACGGACGCCGACGGGGAACATGTCTGCGAACTGGGAAAATTGCGCAGACAACCGTTCATGATCGGCGTCAACGGACGGCATAAGGTACATTTTTTGTAAAGGAGAGAACCTTTGTTAGACAGTATCAATCTTGCGGACAAAACATATGAGGAGATTTTGGCGGAGGCGATTGAACGCATCCCGATGTACACAAAGGAATGGACAAATTTCAACGTGTCCGATCCCGGCGTCACGATTTTGCAGAACTTCTCGATGTTCACCGCGCTCATGCGTGAAAAGATCAACGAGGTTCCGGAATCCGTGCGGTTTGCGTTGCTCGGCATGCTCGGATTTACGCCCGGAGAGTACAAAGCTTCGGAGATTTTCCTGAGTGCGGTCGATCTCGATGCGGATTTGTCATTTCCTCCGGGCGAGAAGTTCATGGCGGAGGATATCTGCTTTGAAGCGGAGGACAGGGTGACGCTCGGCGCCTGGGGTGTCAAAGGGCTCTGTTGCGAGAAAGACGGAGTGATCAAAGACATCACCTATCTGCGCGACGGGACGCTGCGATCAAGTGCGGCCGTGTTCGGTTCGCCCGCCGCCGCCGGCGCGAGGTTTTATGTGTTGTTTGACGATATTCCGGACAATCGCGATTCCCTGTTGCTCCTCATTCGCATCATGGGCGATGAGCGTCGCAACGCTTTCGGGGATTCCGATCTGTCTCTCGTGGAATTGAAATGGCAATTCTTTTCAGAGGACGGTTGGACGGACGCGGACGTGATCGACGAAACGCGCGGGTTCCTGCGGAACGGTCTCGTGAAGCTTTCGTTCGACACGTCCTCGAAAGCGCTTTGCACCGTGGGGGGCAAGCAGGGATACGCGTTGCGTTGCATACTCAAATCGGGGCAGTACGACATTTCCCCGCGTCTGCACTCGGTCACCGCCAACGTATTCAAAGCGCGTCAAAAGGACAGCAGGGTGACGACGACCTCACTGCCCGGCGGCGAGACGGTTTTCTACGGGAACCGCGTCGGCATGAATGGCTATTACACGGTCTTTTGCGACGAGGACGGTTCGGGCGTCTATCGCAGGTACGCGCCGTATGACGGGGGCAGGCTGCATGGGCGTTTCTATGAAGTGACGCAGGAAGAGGGCGGCGTCCGGATCGATTTCCATCCCAATTATTTCGGGTTCGGTCCCGTTTTGCGCGAGGACGCCGTACGCGTCATCGGTTGCGATTCCGCCGCTGCGGAGCATTTGGTTCTCGGCAGGCTGATGGGGTGCGACGATCAGGTGTTGCCCGTCCATGGGTTTGGGCATATTCTGCCGGACGATTTTTGCGTGCTCGCCGAAGGCAAGGACGAAAGCGGCGTTCCGTTTTACCGGTTCGCGTTGCCCGGCAACACGGACGCGCCGGATTTTTGTTATCGCGTCGTATCCAACCTCCCGGAGATTCATGTTGACAATCCGGGGGACATGGACGGATATTTGCTCCACATTGCCTCCTGCGCGGTTACGGAAGGGGGGCGCGGCAATGTGCGCGCGACGACGACTTTCGTCCCGAAATTCCTGTCCGCGGAGCGGGAGGAACCCTTGCCGCAGATCACCAACGCCCTGCAGAGCAAAGGCGGTGCGGCGAAAGAGAGTGCGGAAGAATTGCGCTTTCGCTTTCTGTCCGATCTCAGGGAACCTGCCGCAGCCGTCACGCTTGCCGATTATGAGTACATTGTGAAGAACACGCCGGGTCTGTGCATACACAAGGTGAAAGCTGTCGCGGAACCCGCAGGCAATCTCGTCCGCATTGCCGTGAAGCCCCGCGGGGAGGAAGCAATGCCGGCGCTTTCAGCGCTCTACGCGCGCATCATCGACGCCCATCTCGACCGGAAGCGGATGATCGGGACGCGGATCGAACTGGCTTCGCCCGTCTACATTCCCGTGGACGTGCGCGCGGTCGTCTATGTGAAAGGCTATTACGAAAATGTCAGAGAGAGCATCGAGACATATCTGCGCGATGCGCTGGACGGCGTGTCAGGGGAAACGCCGTTTGGAACGACGATCTCCTACAATCATCTCCACAAAGGTTTGGACGCGTTGGAATGCGTCGAAACGTTGTACGAATTTTCGATCGCGCCGAGGGATTGGACGTCCGCGAAACCGGACGGTCCGGACATCGTCCTGAATGACGACACGCTGTGTTACGCAGGTGATTTCCTGATCGAAATCAGGTGACGGACGACGGATGGCGGAACGGGCGCCGGGGATTGGATCGGGTGGCGAATATTGGCATGCATGGCGGATATCGGAAGGAACGACGATGGCATATGAAATCAAGAAGTACAGGATCAACGGTCTGCGGCTCGCGCGCGCGTTTCGTGACGGATTTGAATTGACCGACGGGGGGACGCTCGTTTCAGCCGGGCACGGGCGCGTCTCCGCTGTTTTCTTTGCGGCGCTCGACGGCGTGACGGACGGCTGCCCGTGGGGACGTTTTGTCTTTCGCGCCGCAGCCGGCGAAGATACGGTGTTTGGCGTACGGGTGATCGCGTCGGATGAGGCGCGGATTGCGTACGACGGGAAATTCGTGAACATGGATGACGTTCTGCGCGATCCGGCCGTTTCTTCCGCTGACAAGTTTGCACTGTTTGAGCAAAGCGAAAACGCGTACGCCTCCGTCTACAGCGATGTGCTGCTGCACGGCTTAAACGGACGGTATCTGTGGATTTGTTTGACCGCGCAGGGCAACGAGGCGAGATTTTCAAACTTCTGCGCTTTTACGCCCGGGGACAGATTTTTGCGGACTTTCCCCGAGGTGTACCGCGAACCGGGCGCCTTCTTTCATCGCTATGTTTCCGTATTCTCTTCCATTTACAACGATCTCGAACAGAAAGTCGGCCGTGTGCATGAATTGCTGGATTTGGATGCGTGTCCCGCGGAATTTCTGCCGGTCTACGCTTCCTGGTTCGGCATATCGCCCGACGGCGACTACATGGATGAAGATCGGCTGCGCACTTTTCTGAAAAAAGCCTATTCCCTGATTCGCAGGAAAGGCACGAGGGAAGCCGTGGAGGAACTCGTG
This sequence comes from Eubacteriales Family XIII. Incertae Sedis bacterium, assembly GCA_031276775.1. Taxonomy (GTDB): domain Bacteria; phylum Bacillota; class Clostridia; order Peptostreptococcales; family Anaerovoracaceae; genus JAISGB01. Next base: position 8,544 of record JAISML010000251.1, read on the forward strand.
GGAATCTTTGTGGATGAGCCTTTCTACATCGTGGAACACGCCGATGTGATCGGCCGGTCGGATCGCGAAATGAAACGCGCGCTGCAGCGTGTCTACGGGGACGATCCCTACAGCTTCACCCTGCTGATCAGAAGAAAGCCGGATGAGAAACTGCAACTGCGACTGACGCGTTTGATTGAACAATTCAAACCGCTTCGCGTAAAAGTGCGCGTTTTGTTTATCGAGAACAAGTCTGCCCTCGACAGCGGCGCGAATCTCGACATCAACGCGTTTCTCGCAAATCCGAAAGCCGGCGTCTTGGATGAGGGCGCCGCATTGAACGGGACGGATTATCTGTCCTGAACCGGGAAAGGAAACGAAATGGCGATATGCGTATGCGCCGGCGCCGGTCTGATGTGTTCGTTCGGCACCGCACCGTCCACCCTGATGGTGACATCCAATACGAAAGTGCTGACGCCGGCGCCGGCGGCGACGATCATGGACAAGAACCCGATGGTGAACTTCCCGCCGTTCGGCATGTGCACATCACTCATGAATCCGACCGTCGCGTCCGCCACGGCTGCCGCGCTCGGGGTCCTCACGCCCATGCCGTGCATACCGAACACTGTGGCGCCCTGGGCGCCGGGCAGCGCGAAAGTAATCATCGGTTCTTATCCTGCGTTGAGCAATACGTCGCAGCTGATGTGCGTCTACGGAGGGATTGTCATGATTACCTCGCCGGGACAGACGAAAGTGTTCGTGCCGTGAGGCAGACGGGCGTCGTCGCCGGGTGTGGCGAAAATTATGAAAATTTACGGATTGTTGTGACAATTAAAATAAATAAGGTGGTATAATGGTTCTGCACATGCGCAAACGGGAGATGGATATTTGAGTGAAGATCGGATCTTGTACATTGGCGGCGATGCGGCGGAACGCGATTCTCTGACGCGGTTTCTGGCGCGGGATTATGATTTTGTGATCGCGGAATCGGTCGGGGACGCGATGAAGAAGAGTTTTCGCGAAACGCCGAATCTCATTCTCGCTTCGCGCACTGCAGACGGTCTTTCGCCGGAAGGCGTTGCGGACGGTCTGCTCGGTCACAAGCGTCTGGGCGCCGTATCGGTGATCGCGATAAAGCCCGGGGGATCCGGGGACGGTCACATCCTCGACGATCGGATTGTGGATGTGATCGAAACGCCTTTCGCGGAATCGGAAGTGCGGCACCGTCTGCGTGTGCACCTCAATATCGCACGGCGCGATTTGGCGTTGCGCGATCGCGTGGATCTCCTCCAGAACGGTCTGATCACCTCCATTTCCGAGATGGTGGAATGCCGCGACGAGAATACGGGCGGACATATCTCCCGCACGAGCAAGTATGTCACCTTGCTCGGGATGGAACTGTTGGAATCCGGCGCATACGGCGACAGGTTGACGGAGGAGGACGTGGAGCGCATGGGGCGGGCGGCTCCTCTGCACGACATCGGGAAAGTCGGCGTCAGCGACGCGATTCTGTTGAAGCCCGGGCGCCTGACAGAGGACGAATTTGCCGCGATGAAGAAGCATTCGCTCATCGGAAAAGTGATGCTTGAACGGCTGTTGACGGACATGCCGTATCAAAAGTATCTTGCGGTCGCGATCGAGATCGCGGTCACGCATCACGAAAAATGGGACGGAAGCGGTTATCCTTTCGGTCTGGTCGGAGACGACATTCCGATCAGCGGTCGCATTATGGCGGTTGCGGACGTCTATGACGCGCTCGTTGCCGATCGTGTTTACCGCAAGGCGATGAGTCAGGAAAAGGCTTACGCGATCATTACGGAATCG